>DQOP01000042.1 GCA_015658585.1 Candidatus Poseidoniales archaeon
GCTGCCCAAGTTTCACCATCATCATCAGACCAACCAATCCAAGTGGTCCAAAGCCCCATCATATGGATATTGAATACTCGATCCGTGATTGGGTCGACCCAGCCATACGGGTCATTGGTAAAGAACGCTTGTGTGATATCACTTGTATCCACCCATGTTTCACCATGATCGCATGAGCGCATCGGTTTCTCGAATGCTATGAAAAATATACATCCGCTCGAAGTAACTCCTATACTGGGTTCAGCTCCTTCTTCACCCACATCACTGAAAACAAAATTCATGGGCAGAGGTTCACCTTCTATTTCTAGACCATCTGGTCCCGTAACAAATGTTCCGTCAGGAAGAGAAGGTTCTTCAGGCGGAGGTAGCTTTAACCTCTCATACTCAAGACAGCCAGAAAGGCTACTCGCACAGAGGATGAGGCAGATAGCTATCGCCCGCACATCGAATCTCACGTTTTATTATAGTGGAGGAACCATCATAATAGTTTCCTATAATTTTGCTATCTATCCAGAAAAAATAGCAGAAAGAGTAACAAAGTCCAGTGCCTACTGGTATCTATGAGTCAGACCTACTCTGAAATGTTAGCTAAAGTTCAGGAATTCCACGACAAGCATGGTTTCCATGAGAAAACGAACAAAGGACACGATATGGCCTATCGAGTTTTACTTACAGTTGAAGAACTAGGTGAATTTGCAGAGTGTTTCACTAAAGGCAAACCTGATTCTGAAAAGGCTGAAGAGTTAGCCGACCTGCTAATATTGATAATCGGACACGCCATTGCCATGAAAGTAGACCTAGAAACTGCATTCAACCAGAAAATGGAGAAAATAATGAAACGACCTGCAATAATGGGTGATTTTGGAATCCGTGTGACTGAATACAAAAATGACTGAAATTCGGCAAATGCTAAATATTGCACTCCATAATGTTTCGATGTGTCATTGCCAAAAGATAACAAGGACTCAATTCCCGAACCAGTCAAAGGTTTAGAAGGGATTGTTGCAGCTGATACGTCTCTGAGTTCAGTAAATGGTGAAAAAGGGATTTTGAGATATTGCGGATATAACATAGATGACCTGGCTTTCAACACTACTTTTGAAGAAATCATATGCTTGCTCTATGATACTGAATTGCCTAACCATGAACGACTGGAAAACATGACTGAGCGAATTGGTAAGGCCAGAGTTCTTCCAAAGGAAATACAGAAAGTGATTACTGAACTAGCCGGTAAAACTTCACCAATGAGTACCTTGAGAACCGTAGTCTCTGCTCTGGGTCATTACGAAAATAATGTACCGCTCAGTGAACTGCCACCCAAGGCACTACGTTTGGTCGGACAAATCGCAACGGCTGTGGCAATGATTCACAGGTTGCGCGAAGGATTACCACTGTTAGAGGCCGATCCCAAAAGAGGGCATGCTGAAGACTTCCTGAGAATGTTACTTGGAAAAGAACCTAATCAGACCCAGATTGAAGCTTTAGACCTCTATCTTATTCTTTTAGCAGACCACGGATTTAATGCATCAACCTTCTCAGCCAGGGTGACTGCAGGTACATTAGCGAACCTGCATTCTGCAATTACCTCTGCGGTAGGAACCCTCAGTGGGCCTCTACACGGTGGTGCAAACGAAAAAGCAATGGAGATGATCCTAGAGGTTGGAAAACCTGGAAAGGCTTTCGACTACATCGAAAAGGCCTTTGCGAAAAAACAGAAGATAATGGGTTTTGGACATCGCGTTTACAAGGTGGATGATGCCAGAAAACCACACTTGAAGAAAATGGCAACTCAATTATGGAAAGAAAGAAATGATATGACGTTGTATGAGGTCGCTGAAGAGATTGAAAGACAGGTCAAATCCAGAAAGCCAATAATAACCAATGTCGACTTCTATTCTGCTCCATTACTCTATGGGCTTGAGATTCCCACCGATCTGTTTACTCCCCTCTTTGCAATGTCACGTATAGCTGGTTGGACTGCACATGTATTGGAACAATATGGTAATAACCGACTTATCAGACCCAGAGCCAGGTATGTGGGGCCTATAGATCGAACCTTTAGACCTATAGAGCAGAGATAACGTATCCAAAAACATTAAAACTGCTGTTTCTGAGCAAGCGTAATGATTTCCATAACTGAAGCTAGAAAAGAAATCCAGAATGGTGGAATCGTAGTTTACCCCACAGATACCGTATGGGGGATGGGATGTGACCCCTTCAACCAGGCTGCCGTGGAAAAATTATTCCAAGTTAAAGGAAAAGAAAAGGATGGACTGAGTATAATGCTGAACCACAGTAGAATAATTGGAGATTACGGTGAGGTAAATCAAACAGCCGAAAAAATCATCAAAGAATTCCTGCCGGGTCCTATAACTTTAATTCTAAGGTCAAAACGTAATTTTGCAAAAGGTGTAACCAGAAATGGCAACATCGCTGTCCGAATACCGTCGAATAGAACTGCTTTGGAACTGGCTAAAGAAAGTCCTGTCGTAACTACAAGCGCAAATAGGCACAATTCCAAGATTGCCAAGAGCATGGATGAGGCAATTCAAACATTTGGTTCCCAGTGCGTATATTTAGACGGTGAGAAACCGATGGGGGTTGAATCTACCATAATTGACCTAACTCAGGATAAGCCCGAAATAAAGCGCATCGGTGCTTTATACTCGCCTATTCTGGAGGGAATAATTGAATTCTGAAGAAATTTTAAAATGGAAAGAAGCCGGAAAGCTGGCTCGTAATGCGCTTAACTTCGGCAAAACCTTGATTCAAGATGGAGCGTCAATGCTGGATGTGGCGGAAAACATTGAAAATTTCGTGATCGAAAAGAATGGTGAATTGGCATTCCCAACGAATTTAGCGGTTAACAGTGTGGGTGCACATTGGACACCGTCGACCAAAAGCAAGGAGGTTTTTCATGATGGTGATGTAGTGAAACTGGATGTAGGTGTACATATTGAGGGGTATATTGGTGATAATGCCCTAACTATCGAAATTGGAAGTGACGAATACAATAAAATGATTGAGGCCTCACGTGAGGCCCTGAATACAGCTATAGAAGTTGCATCGCCTGGCGTCAATGTTGGGATTATTGGACAAGCTGTCCAGAACACGATTGAAGGCTACGGGTACAGGCCGATTGCCAATTTGACCGGCCATGGAATAAAAAGATACAATTTACACAGTGGCGTATCCGTACCAAGTGTCAAAGAAAGAGGTGGTTCAGTACTGAAAAGTGGAGATATTATGGCCATAGAACCATTTGTCACCGATGGTGCTGGGCGAGTAGGTGGAAAACGAAATTCCAATATTTATCATCTTAGACAAGTTCGAAAGATAAGGGATGAGAAGGCAACGGAATTGATGATGGTGATTAAGGATAGATATCATGGTCTGCCTTTTGCAGAAAGATGGTTGCATTCAATTCAGGATGATGTTACTAAAAGCCTGCAAAAACTGATCCAATCGAGAGTAGTGTCATACTACCCCGTCTTAGATGAATTGGGTAAGGGCATAGTAACCCAGTCAGAACATACCATAATGATCACCAACAGCGGAGTCGAGGTCCTGACGGCATGAATGAATCTGTAGTACTGAAGAGATTCAAGGCAGTACTAAAATCCCCGATGCTCCAAATAAACCTGCTAGCGGCACTAACTGGAACCTGTGCTGCAGTGTTGACATGGGTGTTCATATCCATGACTAAAGGAATCCAAGGAATATTCTATGGAGATAGTTTCATCCAGAATTCATTAATTGATTCTGGAAATGAGTGGAAGATTATCTTTATTCCTGCATTAGGAGGATTAGTCGCCGGACTGATAATCGAATACTGGTCCAAAGATGCAAAAGGTGCTGGGGTTCCACTAGTGATGGAAGCTGTCGCTTTCAAACAGGCCAGATTAAGTGCAAAGAAGGCTGTTGCCAAGTGTTTTGCAGCTGCTGCCTGTATTGGAACCGGTATGTCACTGGGACGAGTAGGACCTATGGTAGTAATATCTTCTACAGTAGGCTCCGAAATAGGCCAGAGAACTGGTAAAACTGTTGATGAAACAAGAACGCTGGTCGGTTGTGGAGCTGCAAGTGCGATAACCGCGGCCTTCAATGCTCCACTAGGTGGGGTACTATTTGCGATAGAATTAATTTTAGCTGAACTAAGAACACGTTCTTTCATTCCAATAGTAGTAGCTGTAGTTATAGCTACAATCGTAGGGCGGGGACTAACGGGGGACCTCGCCGCATTTGATAGTATACCAAAATACCCTTTGGGATCTCCCACTGAATACCCACTCTATATCGTCCTAGGACTGGTCACTGGTTTGGCTGCAGCGGGATTCATAAAATTATTGAACTGGGTTGAAACCAATATTGAGAAAATAGACATAATACCCGTACCGTTCAGAACCTGTCTGGGGGGATTATGTGTGGGATTAATCGCGTTATCGTTTCCACAGGTTCTAGGAAATGGATTTGGTGTTACATCAGATTTAATATCACTGGATTATGACGAAGGTGGCAATATGGCTCTGGGAAGCAGCTTCCCAGTGAATCTTGACATGGCGTCAGGGGTTACCAGTCTCCTAATTTTCGTAATTTCCATCATGCTGCTGAAAATAATTGCCACCTCCGTTTCTATTGGGAGTGGAGGATCCGGAGGCATTTTCACTCCAAGTTTGTTCATTGGGGCTGCACTGGGGGCTGCCCTGGGATTAGTCCTGAATGATATGGGAATGGTTGACCACCCAGGGGCCTTCGCACTGGTAGGAATGGCTGCTTTCGTAGCATCTACAACCAGAGCTACACTGACTGCGATAATCCTGCTTTTTGAAATGACAGCGACATACGAAATTATTTTGCCTTTGATGCTATCCTGTGTCGTTGCGGATGCTGTGTGTTATGGTGTATCTGAGCACTCATGTTACACTGCAAAGTTAGCACGACGTGGAATAAGCATTGATTTAGAATCTGAACAAGACTTGATGAGAATGATAAAAGTGGAAGATGCCATGACCAAGGACGTAATGACCATTACACCAGAGAGACCTCTGGAAGCGGCTTTCCAGATAATCGAAGATACGGGACACATGAGTTTGCCAGTAGTCAATGACAAGGGAGAGTTAAGCGGAATAATAACGTGGGCGGACATTCATATTGCTGCCCTAAGGCATGAAAGGCATCTAACTGTCGGTGATTATTACATAACGGATTTGATTACCGTTACGCCTAAAGAAAATCTGGCTCAGGCTCTGGATTCACTAGGCTCTCGTGAGATAAGCCACTTGCCTGTTGTCGATAAGACCAACCAAAAGAAACTGGTTGGAATAATAACCAAAGGAGATATAATAAAGGCCTATAATCGACAGAGATTTATGCGTAAGCAGATGAGCTGGCAGGAAGAATTTTAGTGAAACAAACTTTTAATTGATTACTATAAGTGCCTAAAGATGTCATCCGGAAGCAACGGGTCTGAGATACGATTGAACGGCTCTCGCTCTAATGGTAGAGCAAAGAGTTCGCCATCGCTTATCAGTCTCTTTGAAAAACTGATGACACTACTAAAAAAATACTGGTAAAAAATATGGCATGGTTCGGCAGAAAAAAGAAAAAAGCAAGAAAGAAACCTCCTGTTCTAGAGCCAGTAGGTGCTCCGGTAGCGCAAGCTGTGCCTGTAGCTCAACCTGGCGTAGTACAACCTCTTGGCGTTATGCCTGCTGTACAGCAACCTATGGTAGAGGTGGCACCCGTTGGTGTTATTGCGGATACTGATATTGTTGTTTCAACAGATGCTTCTCCGGCCCCACAACCGACAGGATGGTCAAAGCGAAGTCAAAGACCCATAGAGGATATTCACAAGAAACTCGACCATATGATGGACTCCAAGGGCAAAAGCCTGGAAGAAAGATATGAAGACCGATTTGGGGATTCACTACCCGATTCAGTAACTGCAGATCCAGCTCGAAAAGAATACAATGAGAAAAAGAAAGCCGCTTCTGATAAACCGAAAATTGTCTTCAAAGAAAGATCACAGCTCAAGTTGACCCCTAAAGCAAGAAGTGAACCAGCTGTTGAAAAAAAACCACAGAAAAAACCAGAAGTCAAAGCCGATAGTGTTGACAAGGGCCCAGGTATTGGAAGCAGAATTGGAAGTGGAATAAAATCTGGAGGAACAAAAACCAAGGCTGCTTTTGGCAGGGCTGGATCTGCTGTAGGGCGTGGTGCCGGAGCTGTTAAATCTGGAATCGGAAGGGGAACCTCAAGAGTGATTGGGATCTTCAGGAGAGGTGACAAGGAAGAAA
>DQOP01000048.1 GCA_015658585.1 Candidatus Poseidoniales archaeon
CACTGGTCTCTACACTCTTTGACTGGATGGTCGAGAAGGGATGCAATCGGCTCATCTCGGCCGAGGGGTTCCACTCCGCCGATGAGGATGATATCCCGGACGAAGTTTACGGTGTCGGCTCGACCGAAGAGGCCCGAAGCTGGATTAAGGATGCGGGAGTCAAGCCGTTCATGTTCGGCACCATCGGTGGCGTTTCTGGGGTGATGCTGAACGAGGGCAAGCGGCGCAACTTCAACGTGCTGAGCCTGCTGGCCGAGGTCAAGGAAGACATCCCCGACGCGCGTGCGGCTGCGCGCGTCATCCAGGTGCTGGACGAGCTGCTGCTGGCCATCAAGCTCGACCCGGAACCGCTGCTCGCCGAGGCCAAGGAACTCGAGGCGCAGGTGCGAATGATGCGTGACCAGGCACCGCCCGAGGCGCGGACCGAGACACCGCGCTACATCGGCTAACATAATATTTTTTTAATATTATTTGGGGACCTTACCTGATATTGCCCTGTATTTTGCCAGAACCGCACGAAAACACCCCTCCCTTTTTAAATAATAAGGTAAGCCGGATGAGGAAGCCTGAGCCTAAAGCAAAAAGACATTTAATGTAGCTTGGGGAATTATGGGAAGGTAATCACGGATGGCGTTTAGAGTAATAGATTCTGAAACAGGTAAAATAATAATGGATGCTGGGGATATTACGTCATTGATTGCAACGATAGAGGAACTGGGCGACCAATATGAAGTCAAGCAGTTAGATATTCACTGAGGGGTCCGGACAGAAAAATCATAGTAAAACTCTTCGTTCTTCTTTTACGGTATTCAGAACCAAAGAGGTGCTGGTTCTCTCAATGTTCTTTTGTGATAAGGCAGTTTTGATGAACGAGTCCATCTCTTCTCTGTCACGAAATCGAGCCAGGACCACAGAATCCCATTCTCCAGTTACATCATACACTCCGAAGACTCTGGGATGCTTTGCTATGGTGGCCTGTAAATCCATTATCTTGCCTTTGGTTATTCTGAGATTTATTATTGCGGTCAAGGTGAACCCAATTTTTTCAGGATCTATATCTGCAAAATAACCACGTATGATTTTCTCATTTTCCAAGTTCTTGATATGATTGCTTACAGTACCTAGCGCAACACCTGTTGACGCTGCAAGCTCTCGCTGCGAGGCTTTACCGTTTTGGTTCAAGCAACGCAAAAGTTCAGAATCCTTGTCACTGATTACCATTATTTGAACATTTGTTCATCCTATATATAAATTACTATGTAATAAATCAATTATTTTCTGAAAATTGACCTTTAGAATCAGAAAAGGAGTGTTTTTTATATAGTCTGTTTCAATACAATCCTGATTATTATGGGAAAAACATCGAAACTAGAATATATTTGGTTAGATGGCTACAAGCCGACTCAGAATCTAAGAAGCAAGACGTTGATCAAGAAAAACTTTTCGGGTAAATTGAAAGATTGTCCGGTGTGGGCATTTGATGGTAGTTCAACACAACAAGCAGAAGGGAATGCTTCTGATTGTCTACTCAAACCAGTCGCGGTGTATCCGGACCCTGACAGGGTTAATGGTTTCCTGGTGATGAACGAAGTCTATGACGCGGATGGAACTCCTCATGAATCCAATGGAAGAGCTACAATTGATGATGATGATAATGATTTCTGGTTTGGTTTTGAGCAAGAATATTTCTTGTGGGACCCTGAAACCAATCTTCCTCTAGGCTTTCCAAAGGACCAAACGCCACAAGGCCAATTTTACTGTTCTGTGGGTGCAAAGAATAATTTTGGGCGAGAAATAATTGAGGATCATCTCAATCAGTGTTTGGATGCAGGGTTAAATGTTGAAGGTATTAATGCTGAGGTGGCAGCGGGCCAGTGGGAATACCAACTATTCTCGAAGGGTGCCAAGAATGCCGGTGATGAGATGTGGATATCTAGATACTTGGCAGAGAGAAATGCAGAGAAATACGGTATTGCCATAGAGTGGCATCCAAAGCCACTAGGTCCTACAGACTGGAACGGTTCGGGTATGCATGCAAACTTCTCAGACAATACTTTAAGGACATGCGGAGATGAAAAAACATTCAACAAGGTTTGTGAGGCTTTTGGTCAGAATATAGAGAAACATATTTCGGTCTATGGTGCAGATAATGATAAGCGATTGACAGGAGCACATGAAACTCAGGCCATAGACCAGTTTTCGTATGCAATGTATGATCGAGGTGCATCAATACGGATACCCGTAGGAACTATTAATGCTGGTTGGAAGGGGAGGCTCGAGGACAGAAGACCAGCCTCTAATGGGGATCCATACAAGATCGCATCTGTAATCATAACCACAACTAAATCAGCTTACTGACAAACTTGGTAGTGGTGGCCCCGCCCGGATTTGAACCGGAGTCTATGGCTCCCAAAGCTACAAGGATACCAAACTACCCCACAGGGCCACTAAGATTTCACTGAAGGGGTTGGTTTAAGACCTATTTGGTCAATTCAAAGTGTGGTCTCATCTTGGTATCACCTACACCTTCAATGTGATAGGGTCTGTCATCTACTCTGTAGAATCTGGTTTTTTCCAGGACTTGCATTGATGCCTTGTTTTCTTCGTGTGTTGCGGCCCACAATTTTTCTAATTTCAAGTCCTCAAATCCAAATTTCTTTATTCTTTCCACGGCTTCTGAGGCAAATCCTTCTTTCCAATATTTTCTACCAATCCAGCATCCGATTTCTCCCTTGGTAGTAATATTAATGCCTCCGACTAGAGAATGGTTATCTTTCTTAACAATTGCATATACATAATCATCTTCTGGTTTGTTATTAACCCACCAATCAGCATGTTTTTCGGTATATGGAAAGGGTATCCTTTCGGTCCACCTACTGACTTCTTTATCATTCAATAACTTCATCAGAGATTCTTTGTCATCTTTTGTGTATTGACGAAGAATAAGTCTTCTACTATGAAGTTCCATCAATCGTCTTCGTCAACTATCTCAGCGTCTTGAACTTCAGGCTTTGAAAGATCGATTATTGTTTCCGGGTCGTCTTTCTCTTTAGGCCTGCTATAAACAACATCTGTGTCCATAACAGCTTCGGCCTCAACTGCTTCTTCAACAGGTTCAGTAACAACAGCTTCGGCCTCAACTTCTTCTTCAACGGGTTCAGCAACAACAGCTTCGGTCTCAACTGCTTCTTCAACAGGTTCAGCAACAACAGCTTCGGCCTCAACTGCTTCTTCAACAGGTTCAGCAACAACAGCTTCAGCTTCCACAACCTCACCATCATTTACTTCATCATCTTCTTCTTCAGTTGAATCATCATCCACAATTTCAATGAAGGTTGACAACAAGGTCTTACTCGTGCCATCCTCAAAGTCTATATCCAATCTGTAGTTTTCACCTTTGGGTTTACTGTCTTTAACTTCCCCAACACCAAATATTGCATGTGAAACCTTGGTACCTGG
>DQOP01000119.1 GCA_015658585.1 Candidatus Poseidoniales archaeon
ACGTGGCTCAGCGATTTTCCGCCAACCGCATCGCCACAGGTTTTGTCCTTAGGATAGTTTGACTTTTCTAGCAACAAAACCTTGTTCCCATCGAGTGCAGCATAAGATGCCGCTGCGGAACCTGCAGGTCCTCCCCCAACTACAATTATGTCAAATGCAGTATCATTCTCAGGAACTGGCCCAGACTCGATTTTCTCTTCCCAAAAGTTTTGGTTTCTGGTATCCATTCCCCCCTCAGTATAATTAGTCTTTAATCATATTTTACTAAAAATGGCAATAGAACTTTAAGACCTATCCTAATTAGATGGTCATGGCATCGCCAGAAGGTACCGAGTTACAGACTTTTCCAGATGGTACTAGTAAGCACGAAATAAACTGGCATAATGGGAAAAAAGATGGTTGGGAGATCAAATGGCATTCTAATGGCCAGATGCTTTCTAAGAGAAAGTGGGTAGACGGCAATCCAAAATCACCAGGCCTGATCTGGGACGAAAATGGGGATAGAGTAATCATCAAACCAGATCTGGACAGAGATCTTTGTATTTTCTGTGGTGCCCGTATAGGAGTCTGCCCGACAAACGCAATGTTCTTGGAATACAACGACCGTGATATCTGGATAGACCAGAATTGTACGGATTGTTTACTTTGTACTCGAATTTGTCCGGTAGGTGCACTGAGTTATCCTGAAGTCGCACGGCGAAATACTACCAAAATATAGAAGCCTATGAGCAGTAATAATGGAGGAACCACTCGAAGAATAATCGGCGGAGGACTTTCCGGATTGACTGCTGCCATTAATTTTGCCAAGAATGATGAAAGTGTAGAAGTGCATGAAGCTCGAAAAGACATAGGCATGCAATTTCATCCTAATTATCAAGTTCTCCTTAAGGAAAGTCCAGAAACCCCTGCCTCGGAATCAGACGCTAAATCATATTTGAACAGATGGGGCCTGAATCCACAATTCCAGTACAAGAATGCAGAGAAATTACTGTGCTGCACACAAAAACGGGATTTTACAATCTCTCTAAAAGAACCATTGCCATTGATCCTCAGAGGGGGCGATAATTCACTCGAAAGAGGATTGGCTAAAGAAGCAGAGGATTTAGGCGTGGATTTTCACTTCAAATCACGCCCCAAAGCGCGTTCGGGGGACATCATGTCTGCCGGTTCTTATCGGACAGACATGGCCGCTTTTGGTGCCTACTATGAGAATTCAGACTTTCCGAGAGATCAATTCCTGTATATGCATGATGAGAAATATTCGCCCAGAGGTTGGTATCTGTACATAATTCCGATGGACAAGGATACGATCAAGGTGATGAATTGTTGTTCCAAACCACACGCCAAAAAGGTCAAGAAATTATTATACAAGGCGGTCGAGGAACGCCCTGTCCTGAAGAACATTATTGATGGAGCCAAACCGACAGGCACTGTTGGAGGGCAAGGCGGTGTTCACTTCCCCAGAACAGCGATAAAGGATGGCGTTTATTATACGGGGGAAGCCGCTGGTTTTCAGGATCCTTGGAGAGGTTTTGGGATGAATTATGCGATAGAGTCCGGAGTATTGGCTCAACGAGCCCTTTCCAATTCTTTGGATTATGACAAACTTTGGAAAGCCCAATTCAAAGAGAGGAAAAAGGCAGATATTGCCCGCAGAGGCATTTTCGCTTTGCTTGGGAATCGGGCTTTCGAATATGGTATGAGGAAAATCAAGGAAGGAGATGAGGTGGATTGGGAGGAAATAAATCCCAGTGGTTGGAAAAAATCACTTATCTACAATACATTCTATTCAATTGAAATGGTGAAAAAGACAGTTTGGGATTCTTGGTGATGGACTCTACCGAATTATTATCATACATTTTGTCTGCTATATGTGTAATTGTGGGCGTCCTGATATTGTGGGGTGACGAGGATTACATAGTGCCTGCATCAGGCCGTTCACTACGCCTCCCCTGTTCATTTCTATTCTGGGTCCTGGCTGCTGTTTTTTGGGCTATGGCAGTGGTTATAGATGACGAAGAAGAGAATCTATAATTATGCCCCTTAGGTGGGAAAAATAATGCTTGATTTGGATCAGATAGCGACACTATATCATGGGATGGCCGAGAGACATCAAGTGGTCAGGAAGTTATTGGGAAGGCCGTTGACACTGGCTGAGAAAATACTCTTTGGTCATTTGCTAAATTTAGAAGAAGAACCAAGAAGAGGCAAATCCTACGTTGAACTCCAGCCAGATAGAGTAGCGATGCAGGATGCTACGGCACAGATGGCGTTACTTCAGTTTGCATTGACTGGCCGTTCCGAAGTTGCAGTTCCTTCTACGGTCCATTGCGACCACCTTATCCAAGCTAGAGTTGGAAGGGACAGTGATCTGGCCGATGCAAATCAGGAAAGTTCGGAAGTATTTGCATTCCTAAAATCAGCTTCAGCCAAGTATGGTGCTGGATTTTGGGAACCGGGAGCGGGAATCATCCATCAGGTTGTTCTCGAGAACTATGCATTTCCTGGCGGATTGATAATAGGTACGGATTCACACACCCCTAATGCCGGAGGCTTAGGCATGATTGCAATTGGAGTAGGTGGTGCAGATGCAATGGAAGTTATGGCAGGTCTTCCTTTTATGATTCGATGGCCAGGTCTGATTGGAGTTCATCTTATTGGAGAATTATCAGGTTGGACGTCACCGAAGGATGTGATTCTGCGAGTTTGTGAGGAATTGACAGTAGAGGGAGGTACAAGCCACGTTGTCGAATATTTTGGACCAGGTACTTCATCCATATCTTGTACTGGAAAAGGTACAATTTGCAATATGGGTGCCGAGGTAGGCGCAACAACATCACTGTTTCCTTTTGATGATAGGATGTCCCGTTATCTGGATGCTACAGGACGTTCAGGAGTTTCAGAATTAGCAAATGGACATTCATCTTTGTTAACTGCAGATCCAGAAGTTTTTGACAGTCCCGAAAAATTCTATGATCGAATTATTGAGATCAATCTTTCAGAGTTAGAGCCGATGATTGTAGGCCCGCATACTCCTGATCTTGCCCGTTCGGTATCTGATTTGGGGCAGGAAGCGAAGGATAAGGGCTGGCCACTTGAGATCAAAGCAGCATTAATCGGATCCTGCACAAATTCTTCTTATGAAGATATGGAAAGGGCAGCATCCATAGCCAGCCAGGCAAAATCAGCCGGAATAAAATCTAAAGTTCAATTCATGGTTACACCGGGGTCGGATACGATCGATCAGACTATTCGTCGAGATGGACAAATGCAACTCCTGAACGATATAGGAGGCACAGTTCTGGCAAATGCTTGCGGACCCTGTATTGGCCAATGGAAACGTGAGGATATTACCGAAGGCGAGGTGAATTCGATAATATCTTCCTACAATAGGAATTTCAGTGGTCGAAATGATGGAAATCACCAAACATTATCATTCCTGACAAGTCCAGAGATTGTCACTGCAATGGCACTTGCCGGTACTTTGGATTTCAATCCACAGAAGGACAAGTTAACTGCAGCAGATGGAACTGAGTTTTCTCTGGAACCACCTACAGGTTCTGAATTACCAGCCAAAGGGTTTGAATCTAGTTTGGTAGGTTTTGTTCCACCTTCTGAAGATACAGTTGACCTGAAAGTCTCTTCTTCAAGTAGAAGATTACAATTTTTAGAACCTTTTCAGGCAACGACAGAGGATGATTTAATCGATTTACCAATTCTTGTAAAAGTAAAAGGAAAGTGTACTACAGACCATATTTCTCCAGCAGGAATATGGTTACAATTCAGAGGGCATCTGGACAATATATCAGATAATTGCTACATTGGTGCTCATAATTCTTTCACATCCGAACAGGGAACAGCAATCAATCAACTTGATGGAACCAAAGGCAAACTTCCAAAGGTTGCACGTAATTATCATGAGAACGGGCAAGGCTGGGCCGTGATTGCAGACGTCAATTATGGTGAAGGCAGCAGTAGAGAACATGCAGCCATGTCTCCTAGATTCCTAGGTTGCAAAGTGGTGATTGCGAGGAGCATGGCCCGTATAGCTGAAACCAACCTGCAGAAGCAAGGAATGTTGGCATTGATATTTGATGATGAATCTTCTTGGGAGTTGTTACGAGTAGATGATCGACTATCAATCAAAGGAATTGCGGATTTAGGCCCCAATTCCAAGATCACTGTGGAAGCAAAACACAGTGATGGAAGTACGGATTCCTTTGTTTGTAGCCATAGTATGGGCGACCTACAGGTAGAATGGTTCAAGGCTGGTTCAGCCTTGAATTATCTTAGATCTAAAAATTAATATTCTCTTCATGGAACGCAATCTGTTCTGCTACTAATCTGTTTTCAGTGCACTGTGTTCTACGCCTTTTCCATTTCTGACTGAACCAATAATCTGCGCGTCTGAACCAAGGATTGAAAGTGTTTTTTCTGTATCTTTCTCATCAACGACAACCATCATACCCATACCCATATTGAATGTTCGATACATCTCCTTGTCTTCGATACTTCCTTTCTCTTGTAACCAATCAAACACAGGAAGAACTGGTAGTGGATTATCAATTACGTATTGATAATTGTCATTTATTCGATTAATATTGTCCAGACCGCCTCCAGTTATGTGTGCAATTCCATGTACATCAATCTGGCCGGACAATTCCATGATTTCCTTGACATATATTCTCGTGGGTTCAATTAGTTGCTTTCCTATTTCTGCATCTCCATCAAACAATTTCCGAATCAAAGTGTATCCATTTGAGTGAGGTCCGCTTGATTTCAGCCCGATCAAGACATCACCCTCAGAGATTTTGGTTCCATCGATTATATCTTCCTGTTTGACATATCCAACTGAAGTTCCTGCAATATCAAACCCATTTACTAATTCAGGCAATATTGCGGTTTCACCTCCAGATAAAGTACAATTGGCTTGTCTGCATCCTTCAGCTAATCCCATTCCAATCTTACTCATCAATTCTTCATCAGGTTTGTCAAGAGCAACATAGTCCACAAAACTCAGAGGTTCGGATCCAACACAAATCAGATCGTTAACATTCATGGCCACGCAATCAATACCAACAGTAGGTATGGAATCCAGTTCTTCAGCCAGTAAAAGTTTGCTACCAACTCCATCTGTACAAATAGCTAATGCACCGTCACCAAGTTTTACTAATCCGGCAAATCCATTTTCTAATTTTATTGCTTCTCCATCGCCCTTTCTACCAACACTTTTAATCTGAGCCATCAAGGCTTCTGTGGCCTTCTCACTGGCATCAATATCGACCCCTGCCTCAGAATAAGTACTTACCATAGAGTCTACATCTTGGC
>DQOP01000019.1 GCA_015658585.1 Candidatus Poseidoniales archaeon
AATACAGGAAAACCTGCTTGTAATTGGAGGTGGGCTTCTGGTTATCATTATCCTGGCTGTTGGAATATACACTTTCATCCTGGCACCGGAGGACATGACTGCAGACCTCTATAAGGTGAAAGAATCCATTGATCCTCTCAGTAAAAGTCTGACCGGAGTTAGCTACGACTCTGATTTACCAGGTGAAGAAGACGAAGATGATGATATAGATACTGAGGACCTCCTGGATGACGATGAAGTGGAATTCGATGAAAGTAAGCTATTAGCTGAACTAACAGGTACAGGTTCACAGAAACTTGAATCCGACGACGATGAAGAGAAAGAAGAACCCGAACCACCAATGGCGGCCAAACCAAAGAAGGCTGTAAAGAAGAAAGTGATCAGGAAAAGCGTCTCAAAGAAAGTTGTCCGCAAGGCTGCACCGCCTCAGGACGCACCTAAGAGACCTCCAGTGAATATGGGTGAAGGAATTATTAGCATAACTTGTCCTTCATGTGCAAAGATCCATAACGTAGATGAAGACACCGTAAAGTTCATTTGCAGTTGTGGCCGACGTATCAGAGTGATTTAATCCACGACGTCTAATACCATAAACATCTTTCGTGGGCTTTCATTGTCATGGAATACTATTTCCATCGGTTTAACCACAAGATCAATTTCCTGGGATTTATAGCTAGCTTCATTTATGGGGAGGGCCACTTTCCAGTCTGTCAAAGGTAAACAATCATAATCAACATTCCCCTCCCTTAGATTCAGGACCGCTTTAGTAATCCACATTTTGCGTTCTTCGCCCGGAATATCAACCGAATAGACTCTCCCTTGAAAGTGACTGACCTTGACCCTGACCTGGCTTGCATCCTTATTCTTTAACGCAGCAGATAATTTCCGTATCTCAATCTTTTCGGGATAGGAGAAATCAACTTCTCCTATATTAGCCATATTCTGTTTGAGCAATTGTGCAGGATATTCCTCCTTTTTCAATGCAGCCAACAAAATTCGCTCCATGCGGATTGTTGAATCCTTCTCTGATTCTGCCATTACACGGTAATAGCTTAGAGGATGTCTTATCTGTCGACACAAGGCATTCGGACCTGGACAAACCCCGCTTGATACAAGGGTATCACATTTTGGCGGACTATACTTAGTACTAGACGTCTTACCTGTGATGTGTTCCACTTGATAACGGGTATAAGCTTCCTTGAAATCTGGGGCGGTAGCAAACAGCCTCATAACTGCTTCAGGATCCTGATTAAGAGAAGATAAAAATGTGGTGATAAAAAAGCGAGACGGGTGCGCTAGATTGACACCGGCCTGAAGATCCATCAAATTCAAATTAAAACAGGGCGGGGCCTTGGAAAGATCAAAACGGCCCAATTCCTTCATGGCCTCCGCTTGCCTCTCACCAACTACATCATTCAGACCACCAATCCTTTCGACGAAGGTCTTAGAGACTTTGGACCGGAGATCGTCAATTGTACCCTCAAACTGATCTTTAATCTCACGTGGGGCTTCGGGTAATTCCTCCAGATGTTGGCGGATTACCTCTCTCATCAACCTGACAACCGTCCGGCGACTCAGGGTGACGACTCCATTACTAACTCCCCGATTGGAAAGCTTCCAGTCTCCTTCTCTAAGATTCGAGGCTGCCCTAACATAGTCGATGAAATTGAGATTGAAGCCTGAACCATTCAATTCCAATGTTGTAATTCCAAGTGAATTTGCAATCTCTACCAGACCTTCATCTGCCTCGGAATCCAGAAATCTTTCAGCCCTTCTAGCTTCTGAAAGGGCCACATAATTGACCAACGCCTGATTTTCCGCTGCAGCCAGAACCAATCGTGATATTACGTAGCCCAAGACTATATCGGATTCGTCATTGATTGGGGGGCCCTCGATATCTATTCTTCCTGAGGTGGCTGATGTCTCAAGTCGAATCAGTGCCAGTGCACGGGCTTCAGCATAATAATGATCATCGAGTAGGGAACTCAGACTGACACCATCAAGAATCTTACTAGCAGAAGGCAAAAACGGATATCTCCAGTACTCAGGCACATTCCGGTAAGACGATGTGGTTTTATAACCGCAATCAAGGGTGACATTGTGTGAGCGGAAGCCTGCTTGAGATAAAGGAGGTCCAAAAGGACTATCGCACCTACCGCTTTGGTCGGGAGACTGGGTGCATCAATGCTCTCAATAAACTTAGTTTTAGTGTAGATAGGGGACAGGTGTTTGGTTTTCTGGGACCCAATGGTGCAGGTAAAACTACGACTATCAAATGTATTGTCGGGATTCTGACCTGTGATGAAGGGAACATCCTAATTAATGGAAAGAACATAGAGGAAGACCGACTGCACAGCAAGAGCAAGATCGGCTTCTTACCAGAACAAGTTGGATTGTATGGTGGATTGACTCCTACTGAGACTCTAAGATATTACGGTGGGTTTTACGAAATGGATGATAAAGACATAAAAACAAGGGGACGGGATCTACTCCAAAAACTAGGATTGGGCAAGGACTCCGAAAGACAGGTTAGGGGATTTTCACTGGGTATGAGGAAAAGGCTGGCATTGACTGTTGCATTATTGCATGAACCCGAGATCCTGATTCTTGACGAACCAACTTCAGGTCTTGATCCTAGAGGTGTGAAAGCTCTGAGAGCAGTACTACAAGAGCTGAACGAGAAAGGGCTCACCATAATCCTCAGTTCACACGTGCTATCCGAAATCCAGGAAATTTGTACACATGTTGGAATCATAGATAA
>DQOP01000009.1 GCA_015658585.1 Candidatus Poseidoniales archaeon
CCCGGTCCAGGAAATATCTTTCACTCCAGTAACTTTCAACGAATTCATTTCCGGCAAAAACATAGCCATTGGTAGCGTGTATCGGCCCCAAAAGGTAGTCTTGACAAGCATTCTGCAGGTTTTCGCCCCCTTTTTCAGAACTGAATCCATAGGAACCATAAACGACATTGTGCATGAATGGGGCTCTAGCTTCTGACGACCCATTCTTCCACATCAATTCCCTGACTCCAATCAGTCCTGAGATAGGAACGATAGTCTTCAGGTATTCATTACCATACATTGCAGCCTGCCAGGGAGTTGACCCATCGTACGATTTTCCGATTAGGCCAACGTTGCCATTGGACCAATCCTGTGTCCCTAACCATTCCACTGCTGCATTGATTCCCTCTTGTTCAGAGAATCCCATCAGGTCCATACAGTGATTTGAAAGCCCAGTCCCACTCACCGAGACCTGGGCAAAGGCAAACCCGTGAGGTAACAGATTTTGTAATATACCTATCCCAAGCCAATTACCGGGTGTTGTGATATCTGGAGTTCCTACAGATTCTTCACCGAAATAGGGCCCTATCTCAGCAATTACAGGAACTCTCATTCCGCTAGGTACTTCTGGTCTCCAGTAAGCTAAACTGATATGGGGGCATTTATCAGGATCAAAATTCAGAACGCACTGAGGGTCTACAGCCGCCCCCCCTTCTGTTTCAGGTAGGTTGTAGGGAATCATAACATGTTCCAGAGCTTCCCATGAATCAGCGGGTCCCATTCGCTCGTAAGGCCCTTGGTGAAGCACGAAACTATATGCTTGTGCAGTATCGAAAGGTTGTTGATTTCTGGCCCAGACAGGGACATTCATATCATAATTTGTCTCTTCAACATCCTGCATATAGAGCAGGTATGAACTGCTAATCATGACGGCCACAGTAACCAGTGAGAAAACTTGGGTAGCTAGACTATCAGTTCTGCTGACTTGGGTTACCATTATTCTTCATGATTCTTAGCAACAACCACCATCGCCACAACCACACTCTCCCTTCTTTCCCTCTGGTGCAGGATTTGGATTGTTGACCCGGAAACCTTCTCCCATCTCAGATACAACGTAATCTATTTCAGCATCCTTGATTTTGTCGACATCATCGCAGTTTACAATGAGTTTCAAACCCTGTGATTCGAAAGTGCTATCTCCCTCACCCTGAGAATCAAAACCTAGGGCATACTGATAGCCACCACCACAACCACCTGGAAAAACACCGATTCTGAGATGTTTTCCTTCAATATCTTGCTCACTAACAGCCTCGTTTATTTTCTCGGCTGCCGATTCTGTAAGGCTAATCATAATGTTTGGAGCAGATGTTTGATTTTATAGTTTGCGGATGCCGTAATCTGCAATCCGAACCAGATCCAAGATACTCCAATACTTTCTGTTTAGATGTTTTCTTTTCTTTATCCCATTTACTCTCAACTAAATAGGCATATTTCTTTCCTTTTATTTTTTTAGTACGTATGTAGGCTATGATAACACCCCCGTTTTGCATTGAAGGTCCTCTTCTCTTTTCATACCCAAAATGTGTCTAAGCCCATTTTCTAAATTCTCAAACCTGAATTTATATCCGGAATCTATTAACTTAGAGGAATCAATTCTATTGCTAGATAATAGTAATACATCTCCCATTTCTCCCATTATGGACTTAACAACAAAAGCAGGTAGTGGAATTAAATTAGTCATAAATCCTAATCTAGGGCCCCACATTATTTTACCAAGTGTTGAAGCAAAATCTTTCTGTTGAATAGTATTAGGAGAAGCGACGTTTACAGCTCCAGATAGGCTTTCAGTAGTAATGGCATGATATATACTTCCTATCGCGTCATCAATAGTTAGCCAAGACCACCATTGTTTCCCACCCCCAATAGGAGGATTTCCTCCGAATTTAGCAGGTAATAACATCCTTGGTAGAGCTCCTCCTTTAGGACTCATAATAATTCCAAATCTAAGAAAAACAACCCTTATTCCAGCATCTATTGCAGGTTGCGCTGCAGCTTCCCATTCCTTTACAACATATGAGAAATAGTCATCGCCATTTTTACTATCTTCAGTTAGAATATCGTCCCCGTAACTTCCGTAATATCCCATAGCCGATGCACAGATGAGTACTTTTGGAGGATTTTCTAGAGACGCTAAGTGCTTTGCCACAAGTGCAGTACTTTTAACCCGGCTTTCCAGAATTTCTTTTCGTTTCCATTTGGACCACCTGACTAAGCTGCCAATGTTTTCACCAGCCAAATGAACTACAGCATCTTTAACGTTAAGGCTACTTATTTGTTGTTTCCGTATGTTCCAGCACAGTTCACCTTTTTTCGGTCTTTTTCTAACCAAATTTTCGACACTGTGCCCAGCAGTTGTTAGATAAGGTCCCAATTCTTTTCCTATTAATCCAGAACCGCCCGTAACAGCAATGTCTAATGGTTTACCGCTATACTTTGACAGTGCATACAGGTCATTTTCTGTAATGTTTCTTCGATATGCAAACATTTGGTCTAATTTTTTCTTAGTATACCTGCCACCAAGCAAGAAGCCAAATGGTTTCATTGGAAAATCATATTCTATTCGGTCAGTTACCAAAGAATTGTCTTCATCTATTTTCTCGAAAAGGTGTTTATGATGCCAGCCTCCATTCCAGAAAGGTAGTGGTCCAACAAAAGGTCCACTAGTTTGATCTTCCAGGAACTGGACATTTTTCTTATAACCGTAATGCTGGGTTACCCAAGTAAGTGGTACAGGCCCTGCCTTCATTGCGATGTAAACAGTACCTCCATCAATACCTCCAACTCTTCTAGTTACATTAAACGGATCAAATGGAGGAGTCAACCTCTCAAAAGCACCTTCATTCTCGTGCCAATTGAATAACTTTTCAACGGGAACATTGAGTTTTAGCGTCGACTCGAACAAGTGTTTTCCTTTCATTTTATCCATAGAGCCTAATTATGCTGTATCTTAGTGCACAATCCCATATATAAAAACCTCAATATAGTGCCTAAAAGCGTTTAGACAAGTCTTAATCCACCCTCTTCATCGTATCGATACTTGGCCGGGAAAAACCATAATCCGTCAGTAGCCAGAAGGATTTCCAGAGAAATCAAACGTGGAGAATCACC
>DQOP01000049.1 GCA_015658585.1 Candidatus Poseidoniales archaeon
AGCCCGTTTCCGTTTGTAAGCCCGTTTCCGTTGGTCAATCCGTTACCGTTAGTAAGTCCGTTACCGTCCTTCAGACCATTATCTCTGTTTTTGTTCATAGTGTCTCACCTACACAAACGTTCCCATCCATGAGAGTAACTGTATATAAAATTGATTTATTCATTACAGCTTCCAAACACAAAACTTAATTATGCAGATTTTGTTTTACTTTCTTAGACGATGGCTTCTTCTTGGCACGTCCCTTTTTGGTAGCCTTTTTTTCCTTCTTTTCTGGTTTTGTCCCTTCATAGTGTTCCAGAAACTCGATATCGGTAACTTTGGTATGTTTTCGAATCGCAGCCACGACTCTGTACTTGGCCTGAAACCAGTTCACATCGAACTTGGTTCTTTCAGGTAGTTTGATCTGAGCCACACCCTTTTCCACTTTCACTTCAAAATCCTCATCGGCAGGATATTCCATTGTGAACAGGGAACGGATCACATCCACAGGTTTCTTGACAACGGATTTTACAGTATACTTGAAAACCAGTTCTTTGCCTGCTAGAGGTGGGTTGAAATCCACTCGAACCCGAGATCCATACACGTTCGCTAAGGTTCCAGGTCGGCCATCTATAGTAATTTCCTCACCCACATATCCCTTGGCATCCGGGCAAACTCTTCTGAATTTTGTCACAGACATGGTTTCGATCAATTTGGTGTCTCTGGTTCCATAGGCCTCTTCAGGTGCAATTGTAACTTCGGTTGTCTTTCCTATCTTCGCCTGTTTCAGATCATTTTCAAGACCAGGTACCAATCTTCCCTCTCCGACCACAACGGTGATTGGGGAATATTTCCTATTTTCTACAAGGGCGTCCTCTTTTTTGGCCACTTTCTCCAAGGTAGTATCAAATAGAATCCCATCTGTACGCCCCTCGTAATCCAAGGTTATGATTTCACCATCTTTCAAAGGCATGAACGTTGCGTAAAAGGACCAGTATTAAGCCCTTATGTTCAGCGCATGCCTCTTAAGCCCCCGTTCGCTATTACAGAATGCGCTCAAGACCTCCACGTTCAATGGTCCTACCGAGGATTGTTGTAACTGGACCTGGCGTTCTGGAACAGTTGCCAGCGGTCATAGCCGAGTTAGACCTGCCTGAAAGAGGTTTGATAGTATGTGATCCCACTACTCTCAAAATTGCGGGTAGGCAAGTGAATGAATATTTGGAGATTGGTGGTCATCAAATGAAGAAGATTGTGATCGAAGGAGCCAATAGTCAGGAATTACTTCGTGTTGAAGATGCACTGGATGATATTGATTTTCTGGTTGGCGTCGGAGGAGGCCGTCCTATTGATCTGGCTAAACAGGCTGGTTTCAACAAGAACATACCGTTTGTTTCAATCCCTACTGCTGCATCCCACGATGGATTTGGTTCTGCGCGATCATCAATTTGGCAGGCAGGACGAAAGACTTCGATGCAGGCCATCCCACCAATTGCAGTGGTGGCCGATACAACGATCATATCTCGCGCACCATCCAGACTTCTGGCAGCTGGTGTTGGTGATATAGTGAGTAATCAGACCGCAGTCTTGGATTGGCGCCTGTCCAAGGATGGTGGTGATTATAGTGAATATGCCGCAGCGCTTTCTGAGATGGCAGCCAAGTTGGTTGTGGATGGTATAGAAAAAGTTGCAGAGGGAGGAGAAGAGGGAGTACGTTTGGTCGTCAAAGCCTTGATCTCCAGTGGCGTTGCAATGTCGATTGCAGGTAGTTCACGCCCAGCAAGTGGGGGCGAACATAAATTCTCACATTGGCTGGATGCCAACAGTAAAACACCTGCACTTCATGGGGAACAATGTGGTTTGGGGTCAATTGTTACAATGTATCTACATCGTGGCGATTGGCATAAGATAAGAGATACCCTGAAGGCAGTTAAGGCACCTGTTACTGCCAGAGGTCTGGGAATAGAAGAGGATGTTGTATTGTCAGCACTTATTAATTCAAAGGAAATAAGACCCCACCGTTTGACAATACTTGACAAAACTGAACCTAAGGCTATAGAAGAAGCTGCATTAGTTACTGGAGTTATCGGTTAGTCTTTCTTCTATTTCAGTTGATATCCAAAGGACCAGTACAGTTATCAGTATGATGGGCATACTGACATGAAATCCTTGTGTGAACCATTCAGGTAGTGGAGTTCCACCATTGACTGACCAGTAAGACCATCCTACTAGGATTTCTCCAACGACTATTGACACAATACAACTATTCGCTCTTACTCTATCCCAATAAAGGACGGCTACAGTGGTCGGGAAGAGAATGGCCAGGCCAGTGAATGCTTGGGATACTATGTTGAATATCGTATCTGGTGGATCGTAAGCTAGTATGAGTCCAATTATCGCAAGAACAACTATTAGAATTCTACCAATCTTCTTTTCATCGCCCTGTTTTACTTCCGTAACAGCTGGTAGACCGTCTTTAGTTATTATAGATGACATTGCAAGGATCTGTGAATCTGCGGTGGACATGAAGGCAGCCATTGCACCTATGCTGACCAGTGTCGCCGCCCACAGGGGCGCGTAATCAGTCAGGATCAGAGGGAGAATGTTGTCAGATTCTGTTTTTAATAAGGCGTTGTCAAAATCAACAATGTTACCATAGACCCCGATCATTACTGGAAAAAGGAATAGAATCGGAACTATGGCGGGATAAAGCCAGGCTGCAGTTCTGATCGCTTTGTCATCCTCGGCAATATAGAATCTCGAGAATAATTGAGGAAACATGGGGACGGTTATTGGCCATAAGAGGGTAAACGATAGCATTACCTGCCAGGTGAAGTTACCTTCCCTCACGAATTTCTCGGGTTTATTATCCCATAGCTCCTTTCCAGCCTCAGCGAATCCACCTATGTCCTCATGTAGGAAAAAGCTCAGAACAAAGATTATCAGTATCAGGAACATCAGAATTCCTTGGAACACATCTGTCAAGGCCGAAGACTTCATTCCACCCAATGTAAGATAGGTTACCATCACACAAGTCAGTATGAATGCACCAGTGAAGTATGGAATTTCTCCTCCTGACAATGTTTCCAGTAGGATACCAGCCCCCATTGGTTGTGTGGCCAAATAGGGTAGCGTGAAGACGACCAGCACAGTTCCATACAACCATCC
>DQOP01000140.1 GCA_015658585.1 Candidatus Poseidoniales archaeon
CTCCCTGATGGAAGCTAATGTCTCGTCAGGCAACCATTCACCGGTCTGTTTGAACGCCTCCTCCCCAGCCAGTATCTGTTTCCATAATATCTTTCTATCGTTACCATATGCCTTTCGGACGGCGGCATCCAATACCTTGATTGCTACCGGAGTGACATCCTGGCCTATGCCATCCCCAATAATTACTGGAATTATGGGATTGTTGGGAACTTCCAGATTTCCTCCACTGTAGGTAATTGAGGCTGGATTCATAATCGGGGCTAGACAGGCCTGTATAAATCTACCACGGATGTTATATAATAAACACGGTTTTGTATGTGGTTCAATGGGAATTCTAAACGGTATTGTTGCCAGAACTGCTCCCTGGATGCCGAAGTTTATTATTGGAAGAATTGCCTCTGTCTATATTGCTGGAGATAAATTAGAGGATGGACTAAAGCTATCAAAATTAGTTAACTCTAAGGGCTTCTCAGCCACCCTAGACCTGTTGGGCGAAGAGGTCCATAACAGAACCGAAACAAACAAGGTAAGGGACTCTTACTGCGAACTTTTCGAGGGAATCGCGAATTTTGGAATAGATTGTAACGTATCTCTCAAACTCACTGCACTAGGTCTTAGAATCAATGAGGAGCTTTGCTGGGATAATCTAAGCGTTGTTTTGGACAAGGCCCGAGAATACGACAATTTTGTGAGACTAGACATGGAGAATTCTAGTGTAACACAAGCGACGATCAACATGTGTATGAAAGCAAAAGACTACTATCCAAAATGTGGAACTGTGCTTCAAGCTTATATGAGAAGAACAGTAAATGATGTTGAAGCAATAGTAAGAGAGGATCGCTCACACGATACTAATCTTAGACTCTGTAAGGGAGCATACAAGGAAAGCTCAGAAATTGCATACCAAGGTTATCAGGAAGTTCGAGACAACTATCTAGACTCTGCCAGAGTAATGATTGAAAATGAAGTCTACATAGGATTTGCCACACATGATGAATGGCTGATAAATGAAATAGAAGCACTAGTCGAAGAACTTGGATATCCCAAAGATAAATATGAGTTTCAGGCTCTGTCGGGAGTACCTATAGACAGGACTCTAGAGAGACTGAGGGACAAGGGACACAAAGTAAGATACTACATCCCATATGGTCCCGAGTGGTATGCTTATTCCCTTAGAAGAATGAGAGAAAATCCAGACATATGGAAATATACTTTGAAAGCTTTCTTGTTCCGTTCCAAACATAGAAATTAAAACGTCATCTTTTTGTAAAGCATCCGAGTAGTAAAGATATGGCGTGGAAAGCCAAGAGGAAAAAAGGCAACCCGAAAGCTGCCACTCCTTCATATCGTGAAGAGGGCGTCAAGGCAGCTAGGCCAGACACCAGACCAGCTCTGATCGCATTGTTACTTGTTATCCTGTTGATCGGAAGTGCACTGTACTTCACATCAATGGTAGAAGAGTCACCCGTTGTGAAATATGGAGTAACTGCCAAACTCTTGACTAATAATCATAACACGGAACCTGGATATGACACTGACTTTGTATTAATAGTAGAGAATACAGGTTCCATAACCGATACGTTTGATATAAATGTAAAATCCAATGATGGCGGATTTACAATAACTATTGAAGAAGGATACGAATCGATAATCTTGGCTAGAAACAAAATGAAACCGATCATAATCAATGTGAAAACATCAGCTTCGTCCACGGGACTATTGTATGCAAACTTGTCAGTAAGGTCGCAAGGAGATATTAGCCAGAAGGCGGAGGTAAGGTTAGATGTTAACACAGACCATACATTTGGGAATCTGAGCTCTGTGGTCAACTCAGTGAGTGTTCACTACACAGGCATTCTAGCCCGAAATGCGCAACTATTTGACTCAAGTATGAAATACATATGGGACAATTATGAAAACCGGAAATCAGGGGTTACTGATGATAATAGACATACTGATACTCTAAGTGCAGAAAACATTGGATGTGATTCTCCGAGTACTCATGAAGACTGTGATGGAGCTAGAGGGATGATACCTGGTTTTGATGCAAAAATGGTAGGAATGTATGAGGGACAGTCATTAGCTGTAAGGATTCCGGCCAAAGATGCATACGGTGAAACTGGGACAAGCGATCTAACTGGAGAAGACCTGATCTTTGAGATCGTCATAGTTAGTATAGATTAACAGGTCTTTTAGACTAAACAGCAAAGCTTCCGAATTCACGACAGAATACACATGGTCTGTCTCCTCCTGATGGTTCCCCACAAGAAGGACATGAGGATAATTTGGAAGGGGCTGGAGAATTCTCTCTTATTTTTTCCATACCATTAAGGAGAGAATGACGGGTACCAGGTTGTTTATCCTCGAGTTCGAGCAACATCTTACGGAAAAGGTTTCTTTGGGCTTTGCCTGCGTGTGGGCAATCTCCATCGTGGAAATTCATACCTTTTAAGAATGCATAAAGATAAACTTCCTGTTCCGGTAAACGCCGAAGTGGTAGCAGTCTGGGAACAAAACCTGGTTGAACATGTTTATGTGGTGCCATCCTGACAAGACGGGAAACGTCACCTCTAGAATGGTTCATCAGAACGGTTTGAGAGAAATCGTCAAGATTGTGTCCTAAAACCATACAATCCACATTCGCACTCTTGGCCATGTTATTCAATGATCTACGTCTTAAAATACCACATGGTGAACAAGGGGAAGCAACGGGAGGGGCCTTCCGCAAAAGTTCGTCCAATGTCATTCCTATCAAATCCTTGTAAGAAGTGATTCTTATTTCCACACCTAGGTCAGAGCATTGTTTCTTAGCATACTCCAACGATTCCGAACGATAATCCTCAATACCCTCGTCCACACAAAGAGCGATAAGATCAATCCCTCTATTCCTAGAGTACATATTCAAAATGTGTAAAGATACTGTTGAATCCTTTCCACCAGAAA
>DQOP01000139.1 GCA_015658585.1 Candidatus Poseidoniales archaeon
CCAATCTTATTTCAAAAAATCCTTCTAAACGGGATAGGTCAAGCGTCGTGTCCTTCTTGGGGAACAGCATCCGGACCTCAACACCTCTTCCACTCGCGTCAGAAAAAGCCCGACAAACGTTCCTTGGCATCTCGGAAGGGAGAATCGAGGTAATTACATCTATAGACGCATCAGCCCGTTCGCACATTGAAATCACTTGAGAGAATATCTCCATATCCTTGACCGTCAGTGTTTCCAGATAATCGATAGGCTTTGACTGATACAATGGAGATAAGTCAGATTCCACTGATAGAGAGGCTGATTCCATGGCCTTTAACCTTCCTTCAGCTATTTCCATGGGATCTACAGGATAGTAGGATTTAGGATGCTTATTACCTTCAACAACTATACCTTCTGATAACAAATTATCTATTATACCATAAATCTTGGCTCTGGAAAAATTTATGGATCGGCTTATCTCCCCAACTGTAGACTCCTTGGAAACTAGAAGTACATGATAAATCCGGGCCTCGTCATCTGAAAAACCTAACTTCTTGAGTACCGTGATCTGTTTCTCGGTGCTCCCTTTTTGGTGTTGCTTAGATTCTGCCATCCCAAATCGATTTGAGTATTAGTATATAAATGTTTTATATTTTAAGCGCTTAGTCCTATCTTTATATAGTAATACTACTTGTTAATGCTGATTAGAATGGCTGAAGTGGTGATTTGTGGTTACGCTCGCTCTGCCTTTACTCCTGCCAAGAAAGGCCAATTAAGAAAAACAAGGCCGGATGACCTGGCGGCTGAAGTGATCAAGGGTCTCCTCGAAAAGACAGGAGTGAAAAAAGAGGATGTCGAAGATCTGATTCTGGGTTGCGCTTTTCCCGAAGCAGAACAAGGAATGAATCTAGCACGGAATGTTGTATTTCTGACTGGGCTTCCGAAGAGTGTTGGTGGTGTTACTGTAAATAGATTCTGCGCTTCATCGATGCAGGCCATTCATCAAGCTGCTGGAGCGATACACTCAGGTGCTGGAGATCTATTCATTGCGGGTGGTGTCGAATCCATGAGCAGAGTTCCAATGCCTGGTTTCAATCCTATGCTTAATCCAAGCCTAGTGGACATGGATGCATACATTGGGATGGGGCACACTGCTGAAAACTTGGCAAAGAAATATTCAATATCCAGAGAAAGGCAGGAACAAATGGCTCTGGAAAGTCATCAGAAGGCATCTAAGGCGATTGAGAAAGGTGAATTCAAAGACGAGATTATCCCGGTTAATGACATAAGTGAAGATGGATGCATTAGGCCAGATACCACCCTAGAATCAATGGCCCAATTGAAGCCGGCCTTTGACAAAGATGGAGTTGTTACAGCAGGAACTTCATCACCTCTTACAGATGGTGCAGCAGCCGTCATTGTTTGTTCAGAAGATTACGCAAAAGCGAACAAATTGAAAATGCTTGCCTACATACGAGGAATGGCAATTTCGGGATGCAGTCCTGAAATCATGGGAATCGGACCTGTAGTGTCCTCGCAGAAAGCTCTGAAAAGGGCTGGTTTGAAACTAGAAGACATTGACATTATTGAAATGAACGAAGCGTTTGCCGCCCAGAGTCTGGCATGCGTGGATGAGTTAGGGATTGACATGTCAAAGCTCAATATCCATGGTGGCGCGCTTGCAATGGGCCATCCCTTAGGTGCCAGCGGGGCCCGAATAACTGGAAAAGCAGCATCATTACTCCAGAAGAATGGGGCAAGATATGCCCTATCAACCATGTGTGTTGGTGGTGGACAAGGATGTGCAACTATCCTTGAAAGGGCCTGAGGATATAGTGAAAATTGAGAAAGTTGCTGTAATCGGGGCTGGGGTCATGGGGAGTGGCATTGCGGCCCACGTAGCAAACGCAGGTCTACCTGTAACCTTGTTAGACATTGTTCCTGAAGGAGCTGAAAATCGTAATATAATCACCGAAACAGCTGTTCAGAAGATGCTGAAGCCAGTCAGAATGGGAAGCCCAACGCCACTAATGCATCGCAAGAATGCAAGACTTATCACCACTGGGAATATAGAAGATCATCTTGATGCACTCGGTGATGCAGATTTGATTATCGAAGTTGTATTGGAAAAATTGGAAATCAAACATAATATTTTCAAGAAAATTGACAAAGTCAGGAAAAAAAATTCGATTGTTACTTCAAATACTTCCACAATACCAAGAAATCAACTAGTTAAGGGAATGTCAAAAACATTCGCAGCGGATTTCATTATAACTCATTTTTTCAATCCACCAAGATACCTTCGTTTATTGGAAATTGTGACCGGGAAAGAGGTAAGCAAAAAGAAAATAGATGCAGTGACTGAATTCTGTGACATTAAGCTTGGGAAAGAAGTTGTAATCTGTAACGACACACCAGGTTTCATTGGAAACAGAATAGGAACTTACTGGATCTTAATTGGAATGGTTGAAGCAGTGAGAATGGGACTTACTGTTGAGGAAGCAGACGCAATCATGGGAAGGCCAATTGGGGCCCCAAAAACAGGGATTTTTTCCTTAGTGGATGTTGTGGGTCTGGACCTGATCCCTCATGTGACAGAAAGCATGTCATCTAATCTTCCAAAGAATGACATGTACAATATAGGTGTAAAAGAGCAAACAAAACTAGGCATAGAAAAAATACTGTCCAGTATGATTGCCGATGGTTACACAGGTCGAAAAGGAAAAGGTGGATTCTATCGCTTGAATTCGGATTCAGGAAAGAAGGTTAAAGAGGCTAGAAATCTAGAAACAGGAGAATATCACACAGCCTCCAAAGTCAGTCTAGAAAGTATAAAGGCCGCAAAAAAAGGACTAAAGAGTCTAGTTGAATATGATGATAAAGGAGGTGAATATGCGTGGAAGGTCCTTTCCAAGACCCTAACGTATGCGGCTTCTTTAGTGCCTGAGATAACAGATACTATTGTAAACGTTGACCTAGCTATGAAAAACGGATTTCTTTGGAAGAAAGGGCCGTTTGAGATGCTGGACGATCTTGGGCCTTCATGGTTTGCATCAAGAATATCTGAAGAGGGTATCGATGTTCCAGAATTGTTGGAAAAAGTCGCTGAAGGCAATTTCTATGAGGAAAAAGGAAAGGACGTTCTTTATTTCGGAACTGACGGAAAATATAGCAAGATTAGGCGACCGGAAGGGTATCTCACGGCTACAGATGTGAAACGCGGACAAAAACCAATATTCAGAAATCCCTCAGCTAGTTTGTGGGACATGGGTGACAATATTATTCTTGCAGAATTCCACAGCAAGATGAATTCTATGGATCCACTAATTATGGAAGCATTAAGTGAGGCAGCGGATCAATGCGAATCTGGGAATTACAAGGGAGTTGTGATTGGAAATGATGGGAGCAATTTCTCGGTCGGGGCCAATTTAGGATTATCAAGTTTTGTTGCCAATGTGGGAGCTTGGGAAGAAGCAGAAAAGTTTGTGTTTGGAGGACAAATGGCATTCATGATGCTGAAGCATGGTGATTTCCCAGTAGTGGGAGCGTCTTCAGGGTTGGCAATCGGAGGAGGATGCGAGGTCTTACTCGCCTGTGATGCGGTACAAGCTCATTCTGAAAGCTACATGGGGTTAGTCGAAGTGGGTGTTGGTCTTGTTCCCGCCTGGGGTGGCTGTAAGGAAATGATTACCAGATGGAATAACGACCCTAAACAACCAAGGGGACCAATGGCAACAATCATGAAAATATTTCAGAACGTGGGTACTGCAAAAGTAGCGACAAGTGCGCAAGAAGCAAAAGAATTACACTTCCTGAGACAAGAAGATGAAATAACCATGAACCGAGCACGGGTCCTGTACGAGGCAAAATCAAAGTGTCTCGAAATGGTAGAGAATTATGAAGCTCCATTGCCGAATGAACACTTCCTACCAGGTCCCTCAGGCAAAGCTGCACTCGATCTGGCGGTTGATGATTTAGTAAAGGCGGGTCATGCAACACCTCACGATGTAATTGTTACCAAAGAATTGTCACACATCTTGAGTGGTGGAGATACAGATCCAACCGATACTGTATCAGATGATAAAATACTTGAGATGGAGAAGACGAGTATAATCAAACTGATGAAAACAGAAGGAACAATGGATCGTGTTGAACATATGCTAACAACCGGAAAACCACTGAGGAATTAAAATGGTCCAATACAAACCCCCTAACCGCGAATATGAATTCATCTTACGTGAGGTACTGGATGTGGAAAAGGAATTGGTGGGGTATGAAGGTTACGAAGAAGCAACTTGGGACATGATCGAAATGATCAGTGACCAATTTGGGAAAATGTCAGAAGAACATTGGCTCCCTTCAAATAAGGACGGTGATGTGATAGGAGCTAAATTCGAGAATGGAAATGTTACCGTACCACCAAGTATGAAGAAGGCTATGGACATATTAATTGAATCTGGTCTGACTGCCCTGTTTGGACATCAGAAATATGGTGGAATGGAATTTCCAAATGTACTTAGTGTTTTTTCTGATGAAATATCATGCGCAACTAACATGTCTCTAGGAATCTATCTGGGACTTACGAAAGGGGCCTATAACTGCATATATAGCCATGGAAGCGAGGAATTGAAAGAAACTTACCTTCCAAGATTCCTGACAGGAGAATGGTTTGGAACCATGTGTATGACCGAAGCACACTCTGGAAGCGATTTGGGACTTATTCGAACCTCGGCTAAACCCGTAGGTGATTCATATAATTTGAACGGGCAGAAAATATTCATTTCGTGCGGAGAACATGATATGTCAGAGAATATCATACATTTGGTTCTCGCAAGACTACCTGATGCGCCTAAGGGAGTCAAAGGAATCAGCCTGTTTATAGTTCCAAAATTCCTAGTCAATGACGATGGAA
>DQOP01000008.1 GCA_015658585.1 Candidatus Poseidoniales archaeon
AATGATGTATTTCCAATATGCTTGATTCTGGTCTTGACATATATGGTGTCAGGGCAAGCAACTGGAATCCGATAATTTGTATTGATGTTTGCTAAAATAGGTCCTACCCCACTTTTGACGTTTTTCGAATGGGTTACCACGTTGGTATCAAGGATCTCATCCATTTTTAGAGCATCGAGGTCCCAGATTTTGCAGAACAACTCAATCCGTGATGTTTCACACCATTTAAGGTAAATTATATTGTTGACATGCCCAAAGGCATCCATATCTCCCCATAACACAGGTATTTCAGTCATGACGGGCCAATTTTTCTCAGTCATCTAGAAACTTTTTCCCCATCTGATAGAATACATTGCCAACCAGCCACTGTCCGCCGTCCGCGATCAGCATATCACCAGTAATAACCTCTGCCGCAGGTGAACATAGATACAGTACCTGCTGCGCCATTTTCTCAGGAGTTGTAACTCCTCCAGTGGGAATGTAATCCTCGAACATCTTTGCAGTATTCTCATCAATCATCAGATTTTGTTTGACATTGTCCGTCAAGACCACTCCTGGACACATGGCATTCACCCGGATGTCATCATCGGCCCATTCCAGCGCTAGTGTCCGGGTCAGGTTCAAAACGCCTGCCTTCGCAGCCCCGGAATGTCCTACGAAAGGTGCTGCATTCCAGGAGTAATTTGCAATTATATTGACAATAGATGCTCCGTTCTTTGCTTTCCTAAGGAGCGGATAGCAAGCTTTTGAGACTCTGAAGGTCCCGTCTAGAACAATATCCACAACAGATCTCCAGGCATTTTCGCTCATGGCAGCTATAGGTGCAACAAAGTTTCCGGCGGCGTTGTTGACCAGGATGTCCAGTTCCCCCCATTCCGATCTTAGAAATTCAGCAACGTCCTCTACAGTTTCATTCTTTCTTACATCCATTGTCTTCCAGAGTAGTTTCTTACCAAATTTCTTTTTGGTGTCAGAGGCTGCCTCAGCTAACTTCTCTTCCTTTCTGGAGGCGATGAAAACCTCGGCTCCATGATTAAGGAAGGCTTGTGCAAATCCTAGCCCCATTCCGGTGGCTCCCCCAGTTATGAATACTTTCTTTCCTGCGAAAAGATTATCCTTGAATACACTATTTTCAGGCATTTATTCACACAACTCCTGAGAATTGGCTATTACTGTTAAAACCATCATCTGGCAATGACATCATTGTTTTTGATCCGGAACTGATTGTTATGGCTCTTGAAAGTGTTTCCGGCAGTATTCTTTCGAAGAAAAATCTGGCCAATATGATTTTGTGCTCATAATAATCGTTTTTCTCTCTCTTTGAAAATGCCACTTTGAGCATTAACAACCACATATAGCCCATTGCTACAAGTCCGAACTGCCTCAGATAATCCGTTGCAGCAGCTCCAATTTCATATGGATTGCCAAGACCTTTTTGAGCCATGTAGAGGGTTGTTTTTTGTAATCCTTTCAATGCTTTTGAGAAAGGTACCACAAATTCCTTCATATCTGCGTCTTCCTTATTCTGCTCTATAAAATCCAGTGCTGGATGGAAGAATCTTCTCAATAGCCGGCCCATATGCTGAGGCATCTTTCTACCTGCCAGATCCAAGGCTTGAATCCCATTGGTCCCTTCCCAGATTGATGCTATTCTGACGTCCCTAGAGAATTGTTCCATGCCATATTCCCTGATGTATCCATGTCCTCCATGGACTTGTAGCATGTCGTATGTTATCTCAACTCCGTAATCTGTCAATAATGCTTTGACTATAGGCGTCATCAATTCTACTAGGTCACCAGTTTCTTTTCTTACCTTCTCATCAGGATCCTTTTCTGACTTATCGATTGCGAGTGCAGTCCAGCAGGCCAGCATTCTACCAGCATCAATCAAGGATTTCGATCTCATCAGCATTCGTCTAACGTCAGGATGCACAATCAGAGGATCAGCCTCACCGTCTGGATTCCGGGGTTCCTTCAAATCTCGACCTTGGATCCTATCTTTGGCATAGGCAAGTCCGTTCTGGTATGCAATCTCGGACTGACCAAGTCCTTGTAATCCTACAGCAATTCTTTCAGTGTTCATCATTGAGAACATAGCTGCAAGGCCGTCATGTGGTTCCCCTACTAGATAGCCCTCAGCATTCTCAAAACTCATAACGCATGTTGCGGACCCATGTACTCCCATTTTTTCCTCAATTGAAACACATTTTACCTTATTCCTTGCTCCTAATGTTCCATCGTCATTGACTAGGAATTTTGGAACTATAAACAGGCTGATTCCTTTGACTCCCTTAGGCGCATCAGGCAGTCTTGCGAGAACCAAATGTATGATATTCTCTGACATATCATGTTCTCCGCATGAAATGAATATTTTCTGCCCGTTCAAATTGTATGAATCACCTACGGGTTTAGCCGAGGTCCGAATAAGTCCCAAATCAGTTCCAGAGTGTGCTTCGGTCAAACACATGGTTCCAAACCATTCTCCTGTCAGGAATCTTGGAAGGTAAGTTTCTTTCAATTCCTCGCTTCCATGGCTATATA
>DQOP01000035.1 GCA_015658585.1 Candidatus Poseidoniales archaeon
ATGAAAAAAATCCTTCTATGGTAATCGTTGCGGGTGACGTTAATTCTACTATTGCCTGCGCTTTGGTCGCGGCCAAGCTTTTGATTCCTGTAGCTCACGTCGAGGCTGGGCTGAGATCATTTGATATGAGTATGCCAGAGGAGATCAACCGTATCCTGACTGACAGGATATCTGACTTGCTTTTCACGCCATCTCCGGATGCGGACCAGAATCTCGCTAATGAAGGCGTGAAAGCTGAAAACATCAAACTGGTGGGCAATATCATGATCGATAGTCTATTGAATCACTCCAAAAAATCTGAGAAGAGCGATATCCATAAGAAGTTAAATGTTTCAAAGGGAACTTATGCCTTAATTACCTTACACCGGCCCTCAAACGTAGATGATAAGAATACCTTTTCAGGAATCATGGAAGCCCTGGAAACGATTGGTAAAGATATCCCCCTCATCTTTCCGGCCCATCCCAGAACCTCGAAAATGATAAACGAATTCGGTTTTGATAGCAGAATAAACCAGATTCCGAATTTTGTGGTAACTGAACCATTGGGATATCTTGATTTCCTGGCTCTGATGAAAAATGCTAAAGTAGTACTTACTGATTCAGGGGGGCTTCAAGAGGAAACGACAGCACTAGGAATCCCCTGCATAACTATAAGAGAGAATACAGAACGACCGATAACTGTTGAGCAAGGCACGAATACAGTGGTTGGAAATTCTACTGAGAATATAGTCAAAGAGTGGAAGAATATTGCTAATACTGGCGGAAAGAAAGGTAGAATTCCCGAAATGTGGGACGGGAAAACAGCAGAAAGAATTGGAAAGGCTATAGTCGAATATTTTGATAATTAACGGGAACCAAAGATCGCGGTTCCCACACGTATGTGAGTGGCTCCTTCAGAAATAGCTTCAACAAAGTCGCCAGACATTCCCATGGACAAGAAGGGTAATTCAGTCCCCATCTTCTCTTGTAAATTATCTCGAAGATGTCTGAGTTGGGTGAAATAAGGCTGGGCTGGCTCATGAAAAGGAGGGATGGACATCAAACCCCGGATTCGGATATTAGGTAACGCCAAGGCTTCCTCCACCAATGCTTCGATATCGGCCGGTTCTATACCTGACTTGGATAATTCACCACCCTGATTGACCTGAATCAGGATATCTTGACAGACCTTTTCCTCGGAAGAGACAAGGTCTATTTTTTTGGCCAGTTTTACGGAACCAACAGAATGAATCAGGTGGGCCTTACCTACTATCTTCCGGACCTTTTTGGTAGGTAATCTTCCTATGAAATGATAATTCAATCCAGAAGGATGATAGCTAGTTTGCTTATCTGAGAAATCCTCGACATAATTCTCCCCAACATCAGTCAATCCTGCCTCGAATGCCTCCTTTATCATTTTCAAAGGCTTTGTCTTGGTGACACCGATCAGAGTTATCTCAGATACATCACGGCCAGCGGCAATCGTAGCTTCTCCAATCTTCTTGGAAATCGCATCCAGATTCTGTGCTATCATAGAATATCCTCCAACGGGACCTGCCCTGTCAAAACCAACAGGCCTATCAAGATTGGCTGGTGTATGACATATATTGTCAAAGTATTGCGGCCAAACCACAGCCACTTCTCAGGCCATTGAATTTCGGTCAATGGCTTGCCTTCGGGATAAATCCTGCTTGCAAGCGCCAGACCGATGAAAAATATGCCCAACCAGGGGTTCAAGGGAAAATAATCTACCGCAATGAAGCCGGTTTCTCTCAAACCAAGCCAGACCAGATTGGAATTTGATGACAATGGAATTATAAGAAGAAGTAGACCTATTCCAAACGCAAATTCAGGTTTACGCGCAACGGGAAAAGCCACGATACTGGCCAATGCCAGAAAATGTAGGATCCCAAAGCGAACATACGCTGATGGCTCAAATATATAGGTTATAATCGTAATCACAAATGCCCAGAATATCAAACGCTTGGTCCTTCCAGTAGTCTTGGTAAAATCATATTCCAGACGGTGCGCCAGAAAATATGAGACGCCAGATATTCCAACAAATAATGAAGCTGTGATCCTGGCCAGCCACCACCACTGATCACCCGTCTCGGTGTTCATTATCCCAAAATGGTTGAGATCGGTCACAAAATTCAAGACCAGCATCATGACCAGAGCTGTGGCCCGAAGTGAATCCAGTTCGTCTATTCTCAATTAGGATCCTGCGACAATCTTGATTATATCGCCGTCTTGTAGTTCATAATCCTTACCTATTATCCGCTTGCTGCGACAATCTATGGCACGTATGAAACTGTCCCCTATGTCTGTATGGACCTTATAGGCCAGATCATGGGCCGTAGACTCACGAGGGACAAGATAGGCATCTGGTAGAACGCGGCCCTGACTATCTGTAAAATGGGTCTCATCCTCAACAGGATAAACTGCAATTAGATCCAATTTTTCCAGAACTGCCGTTTCAATGCAATCCTGAACACCTGTCGAACCATGTTTCTTCAAAAACTGCCGAATGGTCTCAAGTGCATTCTTCTGACCATCATTCAGTTGGCTATCATCCTTTAAGCTGAAATCAGAATCGCCCGAATTATATGTGATTAAACCTACCTTAGTGGCATTCTTTAATGCCAATTCGTAGTCCGCAGCGGTTATTATCGCAGACGCTTTGTTCAATTTTTCAATATTATCCTTTGAAGATATATCTGCTTTATTGGCTGCAATCACAATCGGTTTTCCAATCTTTTGGAGATATCCTGCTAAGGTTAGCCCTTCATCGGACCCCCAATGCATAACTGGTTTGGAAATCTTGGCTTTCCTCAAAGCTAGAATAACTTGCTCTCTGGTAAACTTCAAGCCTGCCAATCTTTCGGAAAGGAAATTCTCGATCTTCTCACCGGATTCAACGGCACGAGCGCTACGAGACCAATTACGCACAACAATCTCGCCGATCCAATGGTGTAATTCATCTTCCAGGAATTTGATCTCATCCAGGGGATCTGCGCCTTCAACCGTATTCCCTTCCAGATCTGTCGTCCCAGAACAATCAACAATCTGGATCAGGACATCAGCCTGACGTAGATCATCAAGGAACTTATTACCCATTCCCTTTCCTTCATGTGCACCTGGGACCAGACCTGCGACATCGATAACCTCAATCGGAATGAAACGAATTCCATCGACGGAAAGTGAATTGTTGGGATTGGGGTCCAGTCCCAATTCCTTACTGGGACATGGTTTTCGAACATAGGCTATACCCACATTCTTGTCTATTGTGGTAAATGGATAGTCACCAATCTGGGCTGTGGCTGAGGTAGCTGCAGTAAAAAACGTTGATTTACCGGCGTTCGGTTTTCCGACTAACCCTATCTTCATCAGAATCCGCCGATGGTTGGACCAAAACTTCCGCCCTTCGGTGGACCTCTACGCTTTCTTGTTTTTTTTTCCTTCTTTGGGGGCTCAGGCTCTGGTTCGGGTTCAGATTCGGGCTCTTCCTCGACAATTTCAGGAGCTCGGGCAGCCTCCTCCTGCCTAAACAATTTCAATTTCTCTGATGCCGAAAGCTCAGGAGCTTCGCTCTCTTCATCTTCCTCTGGTTCTTCGGATACCTCTGGTACATCTTCGGAAAGAACCTCTTCCATACGGAGTCTGCGTTCCATGGATGAAGGTGGGCGCTCTGGAGACTCGGAAGATTTGCCTGATTTCTCCTTAACTGAACCGATTTCACCATTACTGTTCACACTTGCAACACTCTTGCAGGATGGACAACGGAAGGCTCCAGGTCTGGCAACCCTGACGCGGGAACCACACTGAATACAATTCAGGACCAGAGGGAAGGTAACGCTAGACTCAGTGACAACTGGTTCCATTTTAGTTTCAACGGAAGGTCGGTTATCCCGAGTTGAATAACGATAAAGCACCGCTCCGCCAACCAGAACTATCGCAACTACTGCCAGATAGATCGGTAGATTGCTGACACCGGACTTCTCAACTTTAATTGACTGTCGAATTTCATTGTTAGTGGTATCCGTTTCCTCGAGCTCACCATCTACATCCAGTCGTACCATGAAAGTATGACTGCCTTCTGTGGCCTCAAAGGAATATGAAATCAACTTGCTGCCTCCAGCTTCTATAGAATAGGCTCTGTCACCACCAATTATAGTTCCATCCAAGTATATCGTATAGTATATTGATTCAATGGGTGCATTAACTGCAGTTATGGTAAAACGAGCCATGACATTGTCTCCTGGTTTGGGATCTGAAGGTGTCAGAACCAGATCCCGGATTCCCGCATCAGGAAGTATTACTCCAAACAATTTGAATTGAAGGGTGGATATCTGTGAGGAATCGCCCTCGGATGCTACCGTGACGATTGCGGTCCAGGGACCATCATTGCTCATAGGTACGGTCGCCTTGAGATAATTACTTTCAGTCTCTGATATTGAAAGGGATTTAGTGCTCCAACCAAAATCAGTAGGAGTGGCCTGGGACATCATGGTACCGGTGGCCGTTACCGAGACAGTATCATTGGTATTCCCAATATTGGTCACGTCAAATTGAAAATAGACGGTTTCCCCCGGTTGGCCAGTAAGCTCTATCTCGGAAGTAACAGATGCCGAGATTCTATGAACGGAATTGACTGTTATATTCAGGGGTATGGAAATTGAGGTACCTAAGGATTGGGCATCGATTGAAAGGAAATACTCTCCAGAACTGGTCCCCTCGGGAATGTCCAGAGTGAAGACTATTATCTTGTTGCGATCCGACAACAATTCCACAACTGAATCAGAAAATGTGGAAGGCCAGTTTTCTGGAACATCCGTACTGTTCATCGTTATCGAATCAATACCGTTACCATTGTTGGTCAGATCCAACAACCACTCGGCACTATAACCTGGATTGACCGCGGGTGGCGTGCTTATTATTTCGACCGCGATGTTGAAATCCTGAATGACATTGACTGTAAACCACAAAGTTGACACATGACTGTTATCGTTATAATCGGTCACGGTCAAACTGAATAGATAATTACCTGTAGCTGTAACCTCCGGAACATTTACAGTAACTGAAAAAAGATCTGGCTCACCAACCGGGACGACCAACGTATCCTCACCCTCATATTCCTCTGTGTTATCAAAGGAGACCCAGGGCTCAGCGCCACCGCCAACTTCGGTTATTACTCGAGAAGTAGGAACACCTGAATCGAAAAGGGACAGGATAGCAACATCGAATGAACGCGTTTCACCTTGATTCAGACTGACAGGTCCAGAACCCCATTCACTGTAGGTTATCATTCCAGTAACTATGAATGGTAACGTGGTTGTATCTGAGACCTCATTACCTGCAATCCGGCTCTTGGTTGAATTGACCTGTACCAAAACCGTGCTTTCACTTCCTGGAGCGACCATCCCCGAGTTGACGAGTATTGTAATCTCCTTGGTTTCAAATCCTTCAAAGGCAAACGTATCCATTTCATTCTGAACCCAGAGGCCCGAATAAGCAACCTCAAACGTGTCCGGTCCATTACCTGTATTGGTTATTGCAACTTTTACCAATTCACTGATATTGCCTAACAACGTTACTGTACTCTTGGAACTGATAGAAATACCAAATTCCTGATTGACCGTGATATTAGCGTCAAAATAGGTAGGGTCAAAGCCAGAAGACGTACCAATGACCCGTAACCAGAATGTATCGATTGCCTCCGCATCACCGGGTGATGTGGCACCGACACTAACGGAAGTCGAGCCACCAGCTGGGATGGATTTGGACCAGGTCGACTGGTTGTTGAATAGAACATTCCAACCCTCCATTAAATCCTCTTGATAGCTTAGCTCCACATCCAGATCTTGATCCTCATAATTGACCACACGAACATCAAAGTACACTGTTTCTCCAGGATTGGCATATGCCGAGAATGAATTATCCACGGACCAGAGACGGGGACCGCTGAGTGGTACGATCTCCAATATCACATTTATTGTATCCAATGTCTGGTCGTTGCCAAAAGCAAATACCATTGGATAGGAGGTCTCGGGTTCAGCAGTATTTGGAACGGTGAAATTGACCCATGCATTTCCTTTTGAGCCACTATCCAAAGAGATGTTGGTTGGGGATATTGTAGTATCCCATTCAGGGTCTCCTAAAGTTATTG
>DQOP01000099.1 GCA_015658585.1 Candidatus Poseidoniales archaeon
ACGTTCCGTCGTTTGGCAGGGACCTGGACTTACTGGGGATGGAAATATGGTTATTTTGCCAGTGAGAAGGATGCCCGTTCTTTCTATGATGAGATGTGTTATATGTTGGCTTTCCAAATGGTTTCTCCAAATTCTCCCCAATGGTTCAACACTGGCTTGAATTGGGCCTATGGAATTGAAGGTCCTGCCCAAGGACATTATTTTATCGATCCTGAAACGGGGGAACTGGAAAAGTCGGTCAATGCCTATGAGCACCCTCAACCTCATGCCTGTTTTATCCAATCCGTATCTGATGATCTGGTAAATCCGGGTGGTATAATGGACCTCTGGACGCGTGAGGCCCGTCTTTTCAAGTTTGGTTCCGGAACTGGCAGTAACTTTTCTAGGATCAGAGGTGAAGGAGAGCCACTTTCAGGAGGCGGAATGTCCTCAGGCCTGATGTCTTTCTTGAGAATCGGGGATCGGGCTGCCGGTGCGATAAAATCAGGCGGGACCACTCGCCGGGCAGCCAAGATGGTTTGCCTGGATATGGATCATCCAGATATTGAGAATTTTATTAATTGGAAACTGACAGAGGAGGAGAAGGTTGCAGCTTTGGTAGCTGGTTCCCAGCATCTTCAAAATCATGGTAATGAGATATTGGCTGCAATCCAGGCCCACCCCGATGACGGGTCACGTTTTGATCAATCAGTGAACAAAGTACTGGCTAAATCGATTAATTCAGCTTTGAAGGCCTATGTCCCAGATAATTTGGTTGCCCGCGTTCTGGAATTGGGAGAGCAGGGCTATACCCATATCGAGATTGATACTTACAATACTTCATGGGAAGGGGATGCATACGCTACAGTCTCAGGCCAGAATAGTAACAATTCGGTAAGGGTCAGCAATGACTTCATGCAAGCTGTCATAGGTGAAAGTGACTGGAATTTGTATTGGAGGACTGAACTCGAGGACGCAGAGAGTGAAGGCCGAGACCCAAAACCATCTAAAACACTTCCAGCAAACAAACTTTGGGATAGTATAGCCCGAGCGGCCTGGTCTTGTGCAGATCCGGGGCTTCAGTACGATACGACAATCAATGAATGGCACACCTGTTTAGCAGATGGAAAAATAAATGGAAGTAATCCTTGTTCAGAATACATGTTCTTGGATGATACTGCTTGCAATCTAGCTAGTTTGAATCTTGTTAAATTCTATGATGATGAATCAACTCAATTTAAGACTGAAGAATACAGTCATGCTATTCGTCTTTGGACAGTTGCTCTCGAGATATCGGTTCTTATGGCCCAATTTCCTTCGGAAGAGATTGCACAGCGTAGTTATGATTATAGAACGTTGGGATTAGGTTATGCTAACATTGGTTCTCTTCTGATGCGAATGGGGATACCATATGATGACAACCGGGCATCTGCCATTTGCGGTGCACTTACGTCAGTATTAGGTGGAATCTCCTATGCAACTAGTGCCGAGATGGCTTCTATCAAAGGTCCTTTCCCGAGATACGAGCATAACAAGGAGAATATGCAGCGTGTTATCCGAAATCATAGAAGAGCTGCGTACAAAACACCAGATGAGGATTACGAGGGACTCACTGTGAAGCCAAAGGGAATTGACACTAATTACTGCCCAGAGTATTTGCTCAGTGCCGCAAGACATTCTTGGGATCTGGCTATTGATTTAGGAGAAAAGAACGGTTTCCGCAATGCTCAGTCCACGGTAATTGCGCCTACTGGTACTATCGGTATCGTGATGGATTGTGACACTACGGGGATTGAACCCGATTTCGCTCTTGTTAAATTCAAGACCCTGGCAGGAGGAGGAATGTTACGGATAATCAATCAGTCGGTACCCTTAGCCCTTAATCGCCTTGGTTATGATGCCTCTCAATCCAAGGAAATTGTAAACTACATCATAGGTTTTGGAACATTTGAAGATTCTCCAGAGATAAATAGGGAATCATTGAAGAGAAAGGGCCTTACACCAGAGGTTATAGATTCAATAGAATCGCAAATATATCGTTTTACGTCACTCAGTTTACTAATTACCCCTTCATCAGTTGGGCATGATTTCTGCAAGCAGAAATTACGTGTCGAAGATTCTCATCTTGAGGAATTGAACTTTAGTTTACTTTCCCATCTGGGCTTTACAAAAGAGCAGATAGCAGCAGCTGATGACCATGTATTTGGCAGACTAACAATAGAAGGTGCTCCCCACGTCAAGGAAAAAGATTTGGAAGTCTTTGACTGCGCAAACAAATGTGGCAAGTATGGTACGCGCTTCATTTCCTGGAATGCTCACATCAATATGATGGCTGCGGCCCAGCCATTCATCTCCGGAGCTATCTCCAAGACAATCAATATGCCTCATGAGTCTACGATTGAGGATATCAAACAAGCTTACATGGATTCCTGGAGGTCCATGATAAAAGCCAATGCCTTGTATAGAGATGGTTCAAAATTAAGCCAACCATTGATGTCAGGTACGGTTCTAAAAGTAGATATTCAGGAAGATGAGTTGATGGCAGAGGGCTTGATGAGCACCGAACAAGCGGTTGAAGCAATGGCTGAGGCCCTGCCGATTCCAGATGCCAAACCATTGGCCCACAAAATAGTCACTCGATATATTGCCCAAAGAAGACGTTTACCCAATAGACGCGGTGGCTATATTCAGAAAGCAAAGATTGGAGGTCACAATGTTTACCTTCATACTGGAGAATACGATGATGGAACTCTGGGAGAGATATTCATTGATATGCATAAAGAGGGAGCAGCATTCAAGGCGTTGACGAACGCATTCGCGATCGCAGTTAGTTTAGGTCTACAACACGGCGTTCCACTAACTGAGTTTGTGGATGCATTTATCTTCAACCGATTTGAGCCCAATGGCCCAGTTATTGGAAATGATAGAATTAAAATGGCAACCAGTATTATTGACTATATTTTCCGTGATCTTGCTGTCAGTTATCTGAATCGTGAAGATTTGGCGCACGTGAAACCGGAAGACTTGCAGCCAGATATCCTCAGGAGTGATGGTGAAACCAAGACAGAACAGAATCTGAATTCTGGTCTCAGCCCAGCTGGGAATGCAATTGAGGGTCATGAGATACAGCTGACATTGGATGATATGGATTCTGCTACGGCAGACACTTCGGTTTTCCAGACCAATATACCGGGGCTAGCTACAGCACCCGCTATTTCTGGTGAGGATTCAACTGTTAAGGAGGCTGAAAAGTTTGGCTTTGAGGGTGATCCTTGCTTCGAATGTGGCCAGTTTACTCTTGTTTCAAATGGTAGTTGTCTGAAATGTGTAAGCTGTGGAGCATCGACCGGTTGTTCGTAGAAAGATAACTGAAAACTAAATAAGCCCAACTTAAATGAGTCAACGATGGCTCTTGAACGGAACGCTGTATCTATAACTGGTAAAATGTCTGAGGGACTGTCCAAGTTTGAAAGTTACAATAGCAAGGAGATATATCGATTTGA
>DQOP01000001.1 GCA_015658585.1 Candidatus Poseidoniales archaeon
CCATGATACTGCTTATGACTGCCGCAATAACAACTATTAATGGTAACAATATGGACAGCGCAATGAAAAATTCAGCAGTTCCAGCTAATCCTTCTATGAATCCATCCAGTTCCACTCTCCTTTCCTTAGCTTCCCGTTCAGCAATTGACCTCAGTCGATCTATAACATTCGTATCCTCTTCTATAGACATAATTAAGGAGGATAATACCTTTCTCAGGCCTGCAGAACTGGTGCTTCGCATTTGAGTACGCATAGCATCACTGAAGTTTCTGCCACTATCAGTATCAGAGAATATCTGCTTGAAAATTACACTCAGGTCGCCGTAGTCTTCATCAGCAATGTGTTTCATCGCCTCAGCAACACCAACCCCAGATTCAAGTAGAACCTCAATCGCTCGGATAGCGTATAGCAATTCTTGGTCGACTGACGCCAAACGTGACTTCAATACAACCCCATTATAAACGCTTAGCTTCCTTCAAGAATTAAATCGTAATCCCTTCCAATTCTCTACGATAGGTGAATGCCCCAATGTAGAATGAACAGACCATTCCCCATTCGCAAAAAGCAGCCAGATTAAGATAGGTCGATCTATCTTGATCAACAGTTGGAGGATTATCTAGCCTGTAAAAGAGTCCATGTCCATCTTCAACAAGTTTCTGACTGTCCAAAGCACTGAAAACCATCATCAATGCATAGAATCCCCACCCAGCATAGACTGCCAATCTCCTAATGTCGTGACCCTTCCCTGATTTTTCCAGGAGATGATTCGCAAAGGTACCCCAAATTAGGAAAGAGGTGAACAGCACACCAGCGGTCACTCCATGCAGTACAGGATATATATTCCAATGGAAATTTACAGTTATAATCCCGCACACCCCACCAAACGACGCTATAATTCTAATTAGATCATTCCATGATTCATAATTCCCACCGGCCTCTCTTGCCATTGGCCCGAATATCCGGTGGAAAGTCTGTGCGAGCAGAATAAAACAGAAAATACTTACAGTTAGGCCCGCACTGAACAAGCTGGATTCAGGTTCAGCGAATGGCATTTCAGATATAATGGGAATAAAGGGTGCTACCCTTCCACTGGTGGTCGAAACAAGATAAGTCGTTACCAAAGTCAGAGCTCCAAGTCCGGCGCTTAATTCTAGAAGTCTCTTTGCATCGATTCGATTATTTCCCATTATCTCAGCACTGCTTGTGCCGCAGACAACCTTGCAATGGGCACTCTAAAAGGTGAGCATGACACATAATCCATGCCTACGTCATGGCAAAAGTGAATTGATTTTGGATCCCCTCCGTGTTCTCCACAGATTCCAATTTTCAAATCAGGTCTGGAACTCCTCCCCTTCTCAATACCCATACGCACCAATTCACAGACTCCCTCATCCAGGCTTGCAAAGGGGTCCTCAGGCAGGAGTCCTTGTTCCAGATACGAGGGCATGAATCCCCCCGTATCATCCCTACTGAAACCAAATGTCATCTGTGTCAAGTCATTGGTACCAAACGAGAAGAACTCGGCCTTTTCAGCAATCTTATCTGCGATTATGATCGCTCTTGGAATTTCGATCATAGTCCCAACCATGTAATTGACAAGATTATCGATCTTTGATGCCACGTCTCTAATTATCTTTTCTTGGTGATCATATTCAGTAGACATTCCTGTCAAAGGTACCATTATCTCTGGATAGGTTTCAACACCCTCACTCGTAAGTTCAGCGGCTGCCTCGAGAATAGACCTGGTTTGCATCTCGGTAATCTCAGGATGAGTTATACCTAATCTAACTCCGCGATGCCCCATCATTGGATTGGATTCTTTCAGAGCATCGGATCTCCGGGCAAGTTCATTTGAATCTATACCAAGTGAATCAGAAAGTTGTTTCTGCCTCTTCTTATCATGAGGAATGAATTCATGTAGAGGCGGGTCCATCAATCTGATTGTTACGGGCAGTCCTTTCATTGCCCTCAATGTCTCTTTGATATCATTCTTCATGAAGGGAAATAGAGAATCCAGCGCAGTTTTTCTCTCTTCAGCGTTATTTGACATTATCATTTCCTGTAGATGAAATAATGGCTCTTCAGAACCCTCACCATAGAACATATGTTCTATTCTGAATAAACCGATGCCCTGAGCTCCAAATTCAAGGGCACGTTTCGCATCTGTAGGTGTTTCAGCATTAGTTCTGACTTTCAGTTTTCTGATGCCGTCACACAAACTTAGGAAATGGGAAAGATAATCACTGGTCATGTCAGGTACAATCAGAGGCAATTCTCCCTCGTAGACTTTGCCTACAGTACCGTTCAGAGTTATTTTATCGCCTTCTCGAATTGTTGTTTTTCCCACTGTAAATTCTCTTTGGGCAGAATCTACCTTCATTTCCCCAGCTCCGACGATGCAACACATCCCCCATCCTCTGGCCACTAATGCAGCATGGGAAGTCATTCCACCTCTTGAAGTCAGGATTGCAATTGAGGCCCTCATACCTTCAACGTCTTCGGGATTTGTCTCTTCTCTAACCAATACCACTTTCTCACCTCTAGCTTCCCAATCAACAGCGTCTTGTGCAGTGAAGACAGCTTTTCCAGTAGCTCCCCCTGGTCCGGCAGGCAGTCCCTTAGCCAGTAAACTGGTACTCTTCTCAGCCTCTGGATCTACAATAGGATGCAAAAGTTCATCGAGTTGAGAAGGGGCCACTCTTCCAATAGCAGTCTTCTCGTCTATCAGTTTCTCCTTTACCATTTCGGATGCCATTCTAATTGCAGCCGGTCCATTTCTCTTTCCTATTCTGCACTGCAACATCCATAATTTCCCAGATTGGATGGTAAATTCAATATCCAACATGTCGTGGTAATGTTTTTCCAACCCGAGTCTGATATCATCCAATTCTCTATACAAATCAGGATAATCTTGTTCTAAACTTGCTAGTTTACCACTATGCTCGGTCCTGCAAACTTCGTTCAAAGGATTTGGAGTTCTGATACCAGCCACAACGTCCTCACCTTGGGCCTTGGCCAACCATTCCCCATAGAAGTTGTTCTCCCCCGTCGCAGGATTCCTAGTGAAAGCTACTCCGGTTGCACTGTCATCTCCGAGGTTTCCAAAGACCATAGCCTGAACATTTACGGCAGTTCCCCATTCTTCAGGAATGTCCTCTATTTTCCGATAAGCGATAGCCCTTTTTCCATTCCATGACATGAAGACCGCTGACACAGCTCCCCACAATTGTTCCCAGGGGTCCTCTGGAAATGGTTTTTTGAGAACTTCCAATATCTTACCTTTGTATATTTCAACCAGATCCTTTAGATTTGTTGCTGATAATTCGGTATCCTCACTAACACCGACTTGTTCTTTCATCTTTTCTAATTCGTGTTCGAGCTGGTTTCGGATTCCCATTCCCTCTTCAGGTTGAATGCCCGCTGCTTTTTCCATTACCACATCTGAATACATCTGGACCAATCTTCTTTGAGCATCATACACGAATCTGGGATCGCCACTCTGGGCAATCAATCCGTTGCGTGTAAAGTCATTCAATCCAACGTTGAGCACAGTTTCCATCATACCTGGCATGGAAGTTCTCGCTCCAGATCTTACGGATAACAGAAGTGGGTTATCGGGATCTCCAAATACAGTCCCCAGCCTTTTCTCAATATCCTTGAGAGAACTCTTCATTTGTGCTTCCAGATCCTCAGGATAGGATTGTTTGTTTTCATTGAAATGTGTGCACACCTCAGTTGTTATCGTGAATCCGGGTGGGACTGGAATATCTAGCTTGGACATTTCAGCTAGATTTGCACCTTTTCCACCCAATAAGTTCTTCATCTC
>DQOP01000026.1 GCA_015658585.1 Candidatus Poseidoniales archaeon
AGACTACCTGGATTGACCGTTTACACCCGTACCGGGAAAAGATTGGGTGTCGTACACGATGTCTTATTCGATACCTCACAACGTATCGTATCTGCGCTTCTGATAACAGGAACTACTCCCGAGTTAGTGAAGGGTGGGGCAAACATAATCGTACCTTATAGATGGGTCCAGAACTTGGATGACGTGGTAATTCTGAGACATTTCCCCGAGAAGTTGGAATTCACCGAAAAAGAAGAGATTGATGAATTCTCTTTCGATGACGACGAAGACGATTTCTATGAGGACAACTAGTTTTCGATTACTAACGTCGATTTTTTATGCACCTGATGGAGGTGAAGACTTACTAGCCCCGTAGTGTAGTGGTCCATCATTCGGGACTCTGGATCCCGAGACCCAGGTTCGAATCCTGGCGGGGCTACCACTAATTAAACACCATTCAATAAGAAGATGTGAATTGGTGGACCATTGTCTTTGCGCTTCTACTAATCGTGGCACTGGCCAGCGGGTGGCTAGTCTGGGTCTCCCGATTCGTTTGGGAGGATCAGAAACTGGCCGTCCGGTATGCTGCCATCAGTGGGGCAGCAACCATAGCAGTGATGGTTATCGGGATGGAAAAGTTATGAGTCGAAAGGATGTTCTAAACCACAAGCCCTGTCGTACCGATAGTGAAGAGGTGAAATGGTTCTACGAGGACGAAATAGTCGTTATCACATATCCCAAGAAATTCGGGAAAATGGAGAAATGGCTCCAGAACAGGATAGGAGGGCCGGAGGAGGTCAGACGGCCATTGGACAAATTTTCATCATACATCTGGGAAATATGTGACGGGGAGACAACTGTAGCTGATGTAGTACGCAAATTCGATGAAAAATTCGGGGAAGAGGTCGCTCCTGCCTCGGACAGGGTGCAGATCTTTCTGGAAACGCTATTGGGCCTGAACCTGATTGAACTGAAATGATCAAACGTCATTATTATATCCACCCCAAGCGGGCTTCGGATTAACAAATGACTGAAGTCAAATTCGACTGGGAGTCAGGAATCGAAGAAGTTTGCCTGAAACTGCAAGGCAAGAAAAGGATAGGTATTCAGGTACCTGAAGGACTGAAACCCAGAGCCCACCAGATCGTTGAGAGGGTAAGGGAACTCACAGGAGCGAAGATTGTTTTGTGGGGAGAACCGACCTACGGTGCCTGTGATCTGGCGGACCGGCCACTGGAGGAGATCGGGGCTGATGCCCTCATTCACATGGGACATTTGCCGATGCCTTATCATTCTGAATTTTACGCCGTTCCTACCTATTTTGTGCCAGTCAGGCACACTGGTGAACTGAATCTGAACAAAGAAGGAATAAGTAAAATCAAGGACATACTTCCTACAAAAATTGGAATTGTGACGACCGCACAGCACTTACACATGATTGATGAAGTTGGAAAGGAATTAGAAAAATCTGGATTCGACACAAGCGTGACCACTGGCGGACCAAGGCTCGCCGCAGCCGGACAATTATTAGGCTGTAATTCTTCTGCGGCCAGAAAATTGAACGTTGACGGGTACCTGTATATTGGAACCGGATTGTTTCACCCACTTACTGTAGCTCTTTCCACCGGTAAAAAAGTGGCCTGTATCGACCCTCACAGTGGTGAAGTTACAGAAGCAGACGCAAAACCATTCCTTAAACAGCGTTATGCTGCCATATCCGTAGCTAAGGACGCACGGAGATGGGCCGTCCTGTTCTCCAGCCAGATTGGCCAGAAGAGAATTGACCTGGCTGATAAAATAGCTGATTTATTGACTTCGGATGGTAGAGAAGCCATGATGATTGGAAGTATTCACCAGTCACATGACCAGCTTCTGGGAATGGGCATAGAAGCCGCGGTCATCACCGCTTGCCCAAGATTGGCAATCGAGGATGGGCCTACCTGGCCAATACCATTGCTAACGGTTCCAGAAGTGCAAATCTTAATGGGTAAAAGGGAAGCTGAGCCCTATCCATTCGATGAATTTGCGTGAAAGGGTAAGCTATTAAACTTACCCGTTTTGAACTTGTCGTGACAGACCTGAAAATTGAGAATGTTATTGCCGCCTCTCATCTTGGGAAAAAGGTTGAACTGATACAATTAGCGACGGAGATGCCAAACGCTAGGTACTCTGGTTCTGGAGATCCATCTGTAATTGTGGAGGTTGATGCTGGTGGAAATAAAAGGGCTGCAGGAGTCCTGTTTGGGAATGGTAAAATTCTGGTCACTGGAATCAGTTCTTTAGAAGAAGGTCGTCAGGTCATGGAATCCCTGAAGAAAATGGTTAAAACGGTTGATCCAAAAATTAACATGAAAAGAGCCATAAAATTAGAAAATGTAGTTGCCAAAGCGAATTTAGGCCGGATGTTTGACCTACAATCAATAGCTCTGGCAATACCTGGTTCAGAGTATGAACCAACCAAATTCAAAGGACTAATCATAAGGATGAATGATCCACAATCCAGTTTTATTCTTTTCCAGTCAGGGGTCCTGATAGTCACGGATGTGATAAGTGAGGTAAAAGCCAAGAAGGCACTGAATCAACTGGAAAAATTTCTAAACGAGATCAGCGTTGACTCCTAGATGGGGAGTCCACGGCTAGCAAAGCTCTGTGATTCGATCGAACTATCTGTAAAGGACAGTTGCAAAGATAGGATATCCGTTTCATTCTCTGGAGGAATTGATTCAACCTTGATAGCCTTTCTGGCGCAGAAACATTGTGATGTTGAACTGATTGCTGTTGGAATCCCAGATGCACACGATCTGAAAGCTGCCAGAAGTGCTTCGGAATTGATTGATATGGAATTGAAAGTAATCGAAGTTGAACCCAAGGATATGATCACGGAGGGAATGGAGATGCAGAAATGCCTGAACCTTAGCTCTATAGAGGTCGAATTCATGCTTCCCTTCTGGATTGCAGCCAAGAATTCAGATAATTCTATACTAATGTGTGGACAGGGAGCCGATGAACTATTTGGAGGGTATGCCCGTTTCAGGACTGAAGATGCGGAATATGATCTTGAGAAAGAAGTATCTGATTTAGTGAATAGGCTACCTGATAGAGAAAATAAGATAGCGAAGGAATTTGGGTTAGAACTGGCATGCCCCTATCTCGCAGAATCGGTCATCGAGGCCGCTGAAAAATATAGCCCCAAAGAAAGAGTCGGAAAAGTTGGAAAGGAACCTTTGAGAAAAGCTGCTTTGGAAATGGGGCTGCCTAAGGAAATAGCGCAGAGAAAAAAGAAGGCTGCCCAATACGGCAGTGGAAGTCAAAAAGCTATAAAATCACTAATGAAACACAGTATCGAATTAGAATTTGAATTTGAAACCCCAGATATAGCCAATTCCGTAATTGTGGCCACCGAACCTGAGAACAAGGGTTGGGTTGAGACAAAGGTTCAAGGAAATATCCTATACGCAATCATCAAAGCGCCAAATCTGGGAAGTTTGAGGGAAACAACTGAAGATTTTATGGCTTGTGTATCTGTGGCTGAAAAAATTTCAAAGTAGAGGCTTTCTTCGGAATCCTTTTAACGAAGGGACGACAACGAAGGTTGCAAACGAAACGGGAAGAATATATCTGGGAATAGATACGTCAGAATCCTCAGGAGGTAGGTTGAATTCGGCCAGTTCTTCCACAGATTCATAGAGGCTAGGACCACTTCCTAGGTAGTACACTGACCCTTGTCTACTCCGAGAATTCTCTGCAGTGGTGTCATTCCCGGTTGCACAAGTTCCAGTACATCCGTCTGCAAAGGCAATGTACACGCGCCCTTCTAGATCTATATG
>DQOP01000149.1 GCA_015658585.1 Candidatus Poseidoniales archaeon
GGTCGCATGCTGACCAAAGATTCGATAGGCCTCAGGAACGATCTTGTCAAAGCCAGAATTCCGCTTCTAGCGGAGGACTATATGGCCTCTTCAATCATGCAGGTTTTAGTTACATTTGTCGGCGGAGTACTTTTCGTATTGTTTCTTCTTGGTTTTCTGATACCTCAAATTGAGACGATGGAGAATCCATCTACCGGAGAAAACTTCTCGCCTGTTTCGGATAAAGTTAAATTGGCTCTCATTGGAATTCTAGTGTTTGCCTTGCCCGCATTGGTGGGTTTGGTTCAGTTGTTTACCCCTGGTTGGGTGGCCAGTAGTAGAGCCACCAATATGGATAGGCAGATACCTTACGCTGCAAGTTATGTGTCAGCTATGGCGGCAGCTAACGCTACACCGTCCCAGACCTTCAAATCTCTCGCCAGAAACAAGGACATCTATGGTGAGATTTCGAACGATGCAGCATGGATTTATCACAGTATGGAATTCTTGGGCCGCGATCTGATTACCACATTGAAGGAAGCTGTAGATAGAACTCCTTCCGAGAGATTTGCAGAATTTATTCAGGGAATCATAGGTACTGTGACAGCGGGAGGTAACCTGAAGTTATATTTCTTGAACAGATCTGAGTATTATGCACAGCAGAATCGTATTCATGTTAAGGATGTATTACAGCAGATGGCCCTGTTCTCGGAAGCCTATGTGGTTGTAGCCGTTGCTTTGCCGATATTTGCTATGATTATTGCAGTTATTACTTTCTGGGTATCAGGGGCTGGCATGAAGATTGAGGAGATTCACATGTATATTTTGGTATTTGGTGGATTTCCTATAATTCAGCTTGTTTTTTGTGCTCTGTTCTATAGTTTAAGTCAGGAGATATCAGCCGACTAATGACGCTTAAAGGTGATTTGCAGAAGAAAAGCTACCAAGACCCACGTACTGGAGCCAAGAGGCGCTGGATGGAGTACAGCAAGGTCAATCGTTGGCTAAATGTCAGGAACAAGACTTTCGATTGGGCTCCGGTTGTCGTTGTTTTCTTTTCGATTGTCTTTGGCCTCTTCTTCTTTGTGATTGCTAGTATCAATAATACTACAGATGCCCAGACATTGGTGGTCGATATGGACTATGATAAGCAATTCGACAATCCTTGGGCCATGAATGACGGCCGTTTTTCATTCACATTTGGGCGTACTTATGACGAATCAATGGGTAAGGAGAATCGTGTAGAGGCAATTTATGGCCTGGGCCTTCCTGCTATCCAAGCCAATGTGTCAAAGGACAGCAATCCTGCGGTTGATGGAATAGAGAATGAAATGAACCCCAATACATGGTACCGTTCCTTTCCTGAGATATCAGCAATCGACTATGTGGTATTTGCTTTGCTCTCATTGATGCTGCCTTATGGTCTTTATGGACGACGTAGGGACCGGATTCGGTCCCGTGTTGAGGCCAAATTCCCAGATTTTCTGAGAGACCTTGCAGAGTATTGGAAGGGTGGTCTGAGCATGACCGTCGCGATTCAGACCCTGGCCAAGGGAGAGTATGGTAACCTTAACGAGGACGTTAACAAAATGGCGGCCCAGATTTCTTGGGGCATTTCATTTGGAGAGGTTCTGGATATGTTCACCGAACGAGTTACTTCACCGATTGTGACTAGAGCCGTTAGAATGGTAGATGAGGCCAACCGTGCGGGTGGTCGTATCTCGGATATTCTTCTGGCCGCTTCTTTTGATGCCAGGGAAATCAAAGCCTTGGAGACAGAAAGAAGGCAGGAAGTCGGAAGTTACGTAACGGTCATTTATGCTTCCTTCTTTGTCTATCTGGGCATTATCCTTGTTCTTGCACAAACTTTCATTCCAGCTATTGTTGATTCAGCAGTAGCCACTGGAAGCACAGGTTCCATGTCTATTGGAAACCTAACCATAAGGGAGGTGAACGAGGTCTGGATTTCCACGATTTTCCTTTACAGTCTGATAGTGCAAGGTATTGGCAACGGACTAGCGGCCGGTTTCATGGCTAATGGAAGATTATATTCAGCATTTAACCGAGCATCCTTTTTACTTGTGGTTGGATGGCTTGTCTTTGAACTTACGGGAATAGGAACATCCATGATAACTCCTCAGATTTAGCTGAGGTTGAATGTACTATGAATGACACCAAAGGTCAGATGCATGTGCTTGAGGTCCTTTTAGTGGCAACCTTGTTTACTTCAGCCGTAAATGTGTCTGTGAACATTTTGCCAACGAGTGATGCTAATAATCTGGAGGAAAACGACCTTTATTTTTCGGGTCTGGAGATTCTTGAGATGTTAGACATCTGGCAACCCTCTGATGCTACGATAGCCACAGCACATGATGACTCAACTCTTGCCTGGTGGCTTGCTACGGATAATGATGCATCGATTAAGCAATACTTGGATGCGGGCCTTGCATCATCGGTTTCGTATCGTCTGGAAGCAACACATGGTGGTCAGACAGAGGTTATTGTAGATCGCGAGGTCCAGTCTGGGCCAGTTGTTCAGGCTTTCAGGATAGTCTGGGCAGATGATGAGATTTGGGATCTTAGTCTCAAGTTGTGGTATGGATATAGGGATGGCTGATGAAGGATAACGCACAGTTACTGTTAGTTTCAGGCCTTATAATGTCAATCACACTCATTGCAGTGAGCAGCACTATCACACATTCAGTCAATCTTGGTCAGCATCAAGGCGAAAGACACGACCTCACGCCTTTATTGAGTTCTATAGAAGATAATTTTCCATTAGCATTGGAATATGAGATTGACAATGCAGCGGCTGATACGAGTTTGTCTACATCATTTGATACCACCACAGAAACTTTTGAGTCGTTACTTGCATCTAGAGGATATTCGCTTTTCTTTACTTTAGTTTCATCCTCAGAAGATAGTGGAACATACACTTTCATCTATAGTTTTGAAATCAACGATGGAACCATGTACATTAATTTGGACCAGACGGTTTCCTTCTGAATATTTAATCTCTGGAAAGGAACGATGACATCGTTCTTTTGAACATGCCGCCAAAGCCTAGGAAACAGGTTATGACCATTCCAATAAACATGATGACATAACTCAAGTATAATTGTTCAAGATCACTAGCGAATTGATCAGGTGTTTCTCCCCCCTGGAGTGCCATAAGTCGGATCAGACCCAGTACAAATCCAACAATTATGATGACGAAGCCTCCAGTCATAATTATATCTTTGATGTTGATTCCCTCCTCGGGAGGATCAGGACTGGCTTTGAACTCCTGAAAGTCGCTACCATTGTCATCGTCGTCGGACATGCCTCAGCCAGAAATTGTGGCTTAATAAGCTTGCCCTTGAGAATTATGCTTTTTTATTGTCCAGAGCGGCCTTCACTAAGCCAAGATGCAATGGTGACGGCGCATCTGGTCTTGATTTGAACTCTGGGTGAAACTGAGAGGCTACAAAATAGGGGTGCCCCTCCAATTCCAGTATTTCCATTCTCCTGCCGCTCGAATCTCTTCCTGTGTATTTCATTCCTTTTGCTTCTATTCGCTCGATATAATTGGGATTTATCTCGTATCGATGCCGGTGCCTTTCGAATATAATATCCTTACCATACAATTTCTTTGCCTTTCCATCCAAAACTTTGATCTCGTGTTCACCGAGCCTCATCGTTGCTCCCATGTCCACTACACCTTCTTGCTCAGGTAAGATATCAACCACTGGATGTGGTCCATCCGGATCCAATTCTGCCGAATTGGCTTTCTCCAGACCTAGCACATTTCTGGCAAATTCAACAGTTGCTAATTGGAAACCAAAACAGACACCTAAGTATGGTATTTGATTTTCTCTTGCCCATCTAGCACCCATGATCTTGCCTTCAGCTCCCCTATTTCCAAAACCACCGGGGACGATAACACCATTGACGCCTTCTAATTGTTTGGTACTTCCCGAGTCTTCCAGGTCGGGCGCCTCAATCCACCTTATTTTGACTTTACAACCTAGAACTGCCCCAGCATATCTCAGCGTCTCTTCATGGGATATATAGGAATCCTTCAAAGAAGTATACTTTCCTATGATTGCAATTTCGACTTCTTCTCCACCATTGGAGATCCTATCTACAAAATCACGCCATTGCTTAACATCAGGTTTCTTGGTTTTCAGACCCAATCGTTTCTCTATTAATTGAGGAAATCCTTGTTCCAGGAAAAGTAGAGGAACCTCATAGATTGTTTTGACATCTGGAGCTGAGATGACTGCTTCTCGGGGTATATCAGCAAAAAATGCAATTTTAGCAGCAATATCCTCACTCAGGACCTCATCACTTCTTCCTACTATAACATCTGGTCTAATTCCAAGTCCCTGAAGCTCTTTGACGGAATGTTGTGTTGGTTTTGTTTTCTGCTCACCTACAGCTCCTACGACAGGTATTAACGTGGTATGAACAAACATCACATTCTCACGCCCTTCTTCACGACCTAATAAACGGACAGCTTCCATGAAAGGCATGGATTCGATGTCCCCAACCGTTCCCCCTAGTTCTACCACACATACGTCGGCTTTGGCATTCTTGGCAGCATTCTTTACCCCATCGACAATCTCCCTGACAATATGTGGAATAATCTGGACAGTTTGCCCTAGATAGTCACCATGGCGTTCTTTTTCTATTACCTTTTTGTAAACTTTTCCGGTGGTTATATTGTGTTCCGCGGTTAGGTTGCAGCGTAAAAATCGTTCATAATTTCCAAGATCCAAATCAACCTCTGCACCATCCGTCATTACGAAGACCTCACCATGCTCATATGGGTTCATGGTTCCGGCATCTACGTTCAGATAGGGGTCAATCTTTACGGCAGTTACTTTGTAGCCAGCACACTGTAACAATAAGCCAGCAGACGATGCAGTTACCCCTTTCCCTAGACCTGAAAGAACCCCGCCGGTCACAATTATGTACTTCATTCAACTCAACGGGCTAATATAGGTCCACGGGCCACTATAAGGCCGTCGGTCAACTTAAACCCCTTTTCTCATGTTCTTCCGTGACTTCATCAATCTACAAACATAGTGATAATGTCTTTTGGTTCGATATAATGCCCAAAGGTGAGGAGAAATTCATCTCCGTTTACATCA
>DQOP01000043.1 GCA_015658585.1 Candidatus Poseidoniales archaeon
GTCAACATCTTCTTTTTCTTCAGCCAAATCCACCCTGTGCCGAAGAATGTAGGCCGTCGTCGCCACTGCTACCCTCATCATCGTCATCAGAATCCGATTCGTCATCACCATCGGATGAGTCATCTGCTGCTTCATCCTCTGTTGATTTCTCTTCGACAGTGGCCATACTTGATGAAGGCTCAGCTTCACTACTAGGTTCATCCATGTCTCCACCTGAAATTGCCCCACCAGTCTGATAATAAACATAGAAACCCGCCATAAGGGAAACCATGGCAAGACCGATCAGAATCGCTGGAAGAGTTACGGTACCCAAGGTATAATCCGCGACTTTATCTTTTTCAGCGTCTATCTGGCCATCTACTGTTTTTTCTGTATATGCTCCATTTAGCGTGAGAACAACCATCTCATGGCCTTGATAATATTGGGCAAGGGCTTGAAGTTTAGCTGATGAAATTGAAGCATCAATCTGTTCTTCCGTGAATCTGGCATCAATATCTCGTATTATACCTGGACCAAACGGAAGAAAGTCAACTGTCAACTGGACATCATAGCGCTGATTAAGGACTGTGCCTGTTACTGGGTCTACCCATACGTCCTCATAGTAGCTCATGTTCATATCACCTAAGTATTGTCTGTAAAAACAGCAAATTCCAGTTTCATTTGCTTGAAAGTGATATGAAGGAACGCCATTAACCTGATACTCTGGATCCTCTCCCATGAAAGTATAATTTTGCATATATATTCCAACGGGGTCAGCTTCACCTGTGATTGTATTACCTGTGCCAGGTACCGTCTTCAGACTTGAGAAAGGATTAGGCCAAGACTGATTCTCTGCAGGGACCCAGCATGTACTGTCAACTACACTAATAGTTGAACAAGTAGGGGAGAAAAAGGTGAAACTATCGGATCCATCTGCTTGCAAATATTGCAAACTTATTCTGTTTACATTATAGGTAGTATTCACCAATGCTTCTTGGAATGTCGAATTTGGATCCTCGGAATCTACATTATCGTAATCAGTGTCTTTTGCTGTTCCATTCTCATCGTATTCAATTTCAAATAGGTTAAGGAAACCTGTAACATTGATGTAATTTTCGTTTGAGGTATCAGGACGGAAACCACTCTCAAAATTCCCATCGGCTTGACCTGCATTAACCATTCCTCCTTTCTTTCCTGTTGCATTGTAATAATCAGCTCCAAGGAAAGGATCTGATGTATCTATTCCTCCGACTTCTCCCTCATAATAGGTGACAGTTGTGAAATCATCATCCAAATACACCATTGTTGGCGCTAGCATGTAAACTGTAACATTATAGACACGATCTATGACTCCCCCTAATTCAGTACCTACTATCTGTTCTGTTCTGTAAGAGAACCACATGGGTGCAGAACCAGGACCTGCGGCACTGTTTCGACCCTCAAACGTGTTTTTAAGAAGTGCTAAATCGCTACCTTCACCAGGCACAAAAGTCATCTTTGTGCCAGCTTCTGGTTCAGCGACACAAGTCATTACTTCGACACCGTCCAACATTCTCTTGTCTGAACAAGTAAATGTATCATCATAATCTCCATTGACTGGATTTGGGAAAACATATTCCTTACCTTCTTCAGGAAGGTTTGTAGGAGTCCATGCTCCTTGTTTACCATCAATTTCGTAAGTTTTACGATTCAATAATGCAGGATTATCACTAGTGTCTGCTATCGTACCTAACCAAACACCATCACCGTCAATTCCGTCTGTAGTTAGACTGAAATTTTGTGAAAGAAGGGTGTACTCATCACCACTAGGTCTTCCCACGAGAGTGAGGGTAGCACCGCCACCATCCTTGGCTTTGGTAGGTTCATAAGATCCACTTCCCACATCATCGACAAAAACACCAGTACCCGTTTCAGTATCCAAATCAAAAGTTTTGATGTCACCTTCAAAATAATAGTCCACGTCAAAGTCATTAGGAGCAAGTAGGCCATTGGGAACCATTACCCCCATTACATATGCTGATATTAGCAGAAATACTGCTCCTGCGGCCACAAGGGCCTGTGCTGTCCATTCGGGTAGATTCATGTTGCTCATGATTTTTCTCCCAATGCCGAGGCAAAGAGTTGGTTTCAGATTTCTCTAAAACACTTATCTGCTCTAAAAAAAAACGTATATAACCTTTGCCATCCTTTTTTCAAATATAAATCAGGCCTTCAATTCTTCAAGTTTAGTTATGAAAAGTTTGATTTCTTCAACACTCCAGCCTGAGTAGAACTCTCCAAATCTGGACCAGGCCTCAGGGTCCTCGTCTGCCATTCGATACAAATCCACAAGAGTTGCCTGGACCTTACCCTCATCAAAACTCTTAGAATAATCTGCCAGTCTTTGTTGCACTTTATCTTGATCCACCTTGTAACTAGTATTGATATCTAAATCACTAAATTCCAGATAATCTCCCAACAAGGACTGAGGTACGTACAAAATATACATCCCTGAGAAAAATACGCCAAACTGGAACACCAGATAGCCCTCAGAAGCATGACCAAAGGTGAACCAACCGTCCTCTCCCGAGTACAATTTTGTATAATAATAATAGCTGATGAAAGTACATATAAAAAAAGATGGAACTGATAATAACCAGTCCGTAAGGCTGATGGAGCGATCAGCCTCAGGAACCTCACCCAAGATACTATATCTCAAACTGTATATTTCAAGAACCATCCAATACATTAGGAATATTGCTAAAAAGATTAGAATCAAGGCTACAAAGAACCAGATATAGCCTTGATCAAACATAACAAAAAGAATTATGGTCCCAAGAGCAGTCAGCCAGTAAACCCCAATTAACCAGATTCCGTGTGACCAGATTTTGTGAAAAAGCTGCTGTAAACACATTATACAGGCTATTCCTGAGATTAACCAGACCGGAGTTGAGATCAGATGGAATTCAATTCCAAATAGTGGAAGTGATATAATTTTTCCAATACCTGATTCCATGTATCCTGAAAATAATGAGATTGTAAACGTCAAAGTAGACAAAACCAGTAGGAGTGAATCTTCAGCCGACCTCTTCAATTTGAATTGGCGTCCTAATAGACCCATGGAGTTAAGGTTGAAAGTTAGTACAAATAGATTATGCGTGATAGTGGTAACTAATTTTCTTCCATTGCCTGTTTCAACAAATCTCCCATCGTCAGACCCTTACTGGATTTCTTGGAATTCAGTTCTGGGTTGCTTTCCACATTCTCAGTTAACTTGATCTTCAGGAAATTCTCCAATTTCTTTATCAATTTCTCATTGGGACGCATATTGCTGGACTCGACAGATGCGACTATTGACTTTTTCTCGGATATATTGCTAGCCAGAGTGGCATGGTCAAGACCTGACTTTTCCCGGGCCAGTCTCACCACGACGCCATAATCACTCACTAAAACACTCTCGTCTGTCTCAATCTCACGATATCTTGTCTTCATATTCCTTTTTTGAAGAGTTTGGGCCACATATGCCCTGTGCCCCACGGAATCCCTATGTGTTGGTTCTGAACCTGAATCACTGCATGCGCTACAGACCTGCAGAACCGAACCTGATATTTTACGAGAAGTCAAGAAGGCTGATTCGGCGCCACACATCTCACACAACATATTAAATCAAAACTGATATATATATAAGCCAATTAAATGTTTAGTGATTTAAGGTGGCTTCAGAAGAAAGTGAAAGTGATGTCTCGGCCCCTACGGAGGACGGGAGCAAATGGCTCATAGAGGAAACTGAAAGATTCGAATCCGAAAAGAGACAACTGGAAAGCGATGTTTCAAGGATGAAAAGGGAGAACGCACACCTCAAGGGTGAGCTGGCCAGACTAAGGGCACCTCCTCAAGTCATAGGTACTGTCAGAGATATTCTTGATGACGGGAGAGTCAGTATCAAATCCAGTAGTGGACCCGATTTTGTAGTTCATATATCAGAAGGTATCGACAAAGATAATCTGGAGGTTGGGGACAGAGTAGCCCTTCACCGCCAGACTTTAGCCGTCCTAGAGAAGCTTCCCTCTGCTAAGGATCCTCTTGTAATGGGTGCTGAAATAGATAACAAACCAATTGAGACCTACAAGGATATTGGAGGCCTAACCGAAGAACTGGATGAACTTAGGAGCACTATAGAACTGCCTATGCTTTATCCTGAACGTTTTTCCAAGATAGGAATTGAACCACCAAAAGGAGTCTTGTTGATAGGTGCACCTGGAACAGGGAAGACACTGATGGCCAAGGCCGTAGCAAATGCAACGAAGGCTACCTTTATTAGACTCATCGGAAGCGAATTGGTACAAAAATACATTGGAGAGGGAGCTAGACTGGTACGTGAGCTTTTCCAATTGGCCCAAGAGAAAGCTCCAAGTATAATATTCATTGATGAACTGGATGCAGTTGGAGCCAAAAGAATGGACGTTGGTACAACCGGTGACCGGGAAGTACAGAGAACACTAATGCAACTACTTGGTGAATTAGACGGATTTACTCCCAGAGGAGAGGTTGCGATAATGGGTGCCTCGAATAGACCGGATATCCTGGATGAGGCATTATTGAGGCCAGGAAGGTTTGATCGAATCATCAAGATTCCACTACCCGAAGAAAAGGCCAGATTAAAAATAATAAAGATTCATACTGTTAAAATGGCTATAGCAAAGGGTGTGAATTACAAAAAAATGGCAGCCGAGACGGATGGTCTTTCCGGAGCAGATCTCAGAGCTGTATGTGTAGAGGCTGGTATGGGTGCAATCAAAAACAAGAGAACCAAGGTTTCTTACAAAGATTTCACTTTAGCTCTTGAAAAGATTAAGAATCGCCTGAATGAGACGGATATATCCGAACCAGAAGGTGGGCTCTACTATTGAATCAAGAATTTGCAAAAAAGAATGCTGCTAAGGAAGCCGTAAAGTTTGTCGAGCATGGAATGACTGTTGGATTGGGTACAGGATCAACCGCTTCGATTGCCGTTGATCTTCTTGGAAATAAATTATCAGAGAATTTTCAGATTACAGGTATGCCCACATCAATTGAAACAAAAAAACAAGCGGAAAAGTGGGGTATGGATTTGATTGGTATTGAGGATAGGGATTCTATAGATATTGCAATCGATGGAGCAGATGAGGTTTCTCCCAGTCTAGATTTAATCAAAGGACTCGGAGGAGCGTTGCTAAGAGAAAAGAAGGTTGGAAGAAAGGCAAAGGAATTAATCATAATTGTTGATGAAACCAAGATTGTTGAGAGATTAGGTGTTGGACCTCTACCTGTGGAAGTTGGAACTGAGAATCACGATTCGATAGCCAGAGAGATTGAAAAACAAGGCTGTCAGGCAAAACTCCGTACAGAAGAAAGTGGAGATGTTTTTGTTACGGATAATAAAAATTACATTTACCACTGCCATTTTCCTGAAGGAATAAAGAATCCTGAAGAGATGGATGTAAGACTATTGAATATTGATGGCGTAAAAGATACTGGTCTATTCGTCAACATGGCAACCAAAGTAATCATAGGCAAAGAAAAGAGTATCGAAATATGGGAATGAATTTACTTACTGCGCTGTTCCTTGGCTTTAGGTCTGAGAC
>DQOP01000053.1 GCA_015658585.1 Candidatus Poseidoniales archaeon
ATTTGTTACCGAAGAATGATTTAATTTACATGCAACGTCCACAAATTCTATAGAAATAATATGTTTAATAGTATCTATAACCTCCAGAACACCATTGATCTTGTGTTCCATCGAAAAGATCTTGCCATTATATTTGTATCCGTTCGAAACAATCATGACTGATGGTTCAACTTGGCCAAACCGATCGACTACTCCCTGTGAACCAAAGTCAGGAGAACATGAGGTCCAGACCGCTCCTGTGGCTGTAGTTGCCAGCATGAGGATTACAGTCTCGACACAGTTAGGCACGAAGGCCGCTATCCTAGTTCCTATAGTCACCCCCATCTCTTTCAATCCATGCTGGGCTGCTGCAACTGATTCGTTCAACTCCCCAAATGTTAGAATCTTGTCTTCCCGGCCTTCTCCAGTACTGATTATTGCAACCTGATCCTTGTTTCCCGCCATAAGGTTCTCAGCATAATTCAATTCAGAGCCTGAGAACCAGCGCGCCCCTGGCATAGTGGGATTCTCCAAAACCGAATCATAGGTCCTGGAATGGATTATCTTTGAAAATTCCCAGAAATGGGACCAAAAATCTTCCATATTCTCGATTGACCAACGATGCAGATCTGAATACGAATTCGATTCAAGAGGTGATTTCTGAATGAAATCGTGGAGTAGACTGGACTTGATCCTATCCTTGGATGGATTCCATACCAGACGACCCATAATTGATAGTAATGGACGGTAGTTAATGAATATTAACTAAAGCATCCCGGCCTTTTGAATAATCATCAACTGCTCTGTTGACAACCTTTCGCCTGCCAAAAACTTTGCGAAAAGGTCCTCCGCACTGGCAGTACTAGCCTTTTGGTCCGCAATCGAACCTGATCTGCTATGGGAAGCGGTCATTCGATCTATTCCTTGCATGGCACGCAAATATTCAATGTATTCATTGTGAACATCATCGGCTTTTTCCTTGGCTTTAACAAACTTCCTCTGTGCAGAATCAGCCTTTCGGCGTGTGGAACGGTTCAATCTTAGAGAATCTTTCATCTGGTTATGACACACCTGGGCTTCCTGACGTGATTTCTGCATTTTCTTGCTTAAGTCTCTGCGCTTTCCTTCAACTTCCCTGAATTCATCACGAGCTTCCAGAACTTCAGTATCTGTCTCGATCAGTTCATCGTGCTCTTTGATCTTGCTCTGGAGTGAACTAATTTCTTCAACCAGTGCCCTTTCCTTGTCTCTTGTCAAGGGAGTGGTCATTTGTTTGATCTCCAGTTCCTGTATCTGCTTTCTCAACCTAGCAATGGGTGGGAGATTACGCCCTGAAAAGCGAACGCGCTTTAATCGCAGAAACTTTTCTTTCAGGACTTTCACAGCGTCAGATATATCATAGCGTTCGTCACGAATCTGGCCTACTTCCACATTAAGACCGTTTCTACGATCACGATAAAGATGTACACTGTCCATGTACTCCTTGGCTTTGAGATTCAAATCATTACGTATGGAAGCGTGTGTTTGTGATTTAAGATTTAATTCGTCTCGTTTAACACGCAGTTCTTCAGCCAGATTATGATATTTCTTTCTTACTTTTCTTAATTCAGAACGGGAAAGGCCTTCGATGTCCTCAAGTTGAAGCGTACCTTCCTTTTCGTCCTCATCTTCTTCATCATCTACTTTTTGATTGGAGGCAACCAATCTTTCAATAAGCTCGGATTTTTTACCAGATACTGGTAGATCTAATTCCTTGAGCTTCTTCTTCAGCTCAACTACTTTTAGATCATTGTAGCCTTGGGCGGTTTCTGCAGAGCTTTCGCTATCATTAGAAGGCTGCTCGCCTTCGGCTGCTGCAGGGGCTTGGGTTTCCTGCTCGGATTCCATTGAATTTCACGTGGGTTTTGAGACCCATTTCAACCTCAACCGAAAAGTGCACCAAGTCCAGATACAGCGTCTTCTTCGCTGACTTCTTTTTCCTCTTCTTCCTTGGTTTCTTCTTCGGCTGGGGCCTCTTCTGAGGATGCAGCGGCAACTGGTGCAGCGGCGGCAGCTGGTGCGGCGACGGCAGCTGTTGCCATGGCTTCCTCAATATCGACTCCTTCTAGAGAAGCGACAAGAGCCTCGGCCCTTGATTTTTCTGCCTTGACGCCTGCGGCCTTCAAGACTTTTTCAACGCTCTTGGCGTTTACCTCAGTTCCTGCGGAATGCAGTAACATTGCTGTATAGACGTATTCCATTTTTTGCCTCCTTATTATCCGAATAAAGCTCCAAGACCTGAGACTGCATCCTCTTCGGATACGTCCTCTTCCTCATCTTCGTCCTCTTCTTCAGAGGATGACGCTTCTTCCACCGGCTCAGGCTTTGCAGCTGCAGTAGTCGTGGCTGCATTACCAAGCATCTCTTTCAACTCATCATCGACACTATCTCCAGCATGCCCGGCGACGCCAAGCATCGCACCATGGGCCTTGGCCAGAAGGGCCTTGATTGTTGACTCCGAGGGATATGCAGTCGAGATTGCAACTGCCAAAGCATCGTTATGAGCCTTGGAGAGCAAGGGCTGCATTGTCGCCCCAGTGAAATACCGTGTATTGAATGCCAGATTGAATGCCTGTGCCGTGGCCGATTGAACATGGCCCCGGAACTCATTCAGATCTATGTCAAGTACATCTGATAGATAGAAAGTCTCTCCATCAAATGCGCCCAACAATTGCATTCCTACGGTTATCGGATAAATCTCAAGTTTAGTAAGTGCGGCAGCGACATCGGCACTGATGACTTCACCTTCTTCTACCGCAGTGTGTTTCTTTCGAATAACAACTTTTCCCTTTTCAATGGCTGCAGGGAAACCAGCATTCTGGAAATCTCCTACAACTGGTCCTGCCGGGAAAGCAGTCGGACCTTTCTCAATCACAATCTTTGAAGTGGCTGTCTCTCCACCCTTGGCCGGAGCCTGTGTCTTTGACTCCGTAAGCATCTGGAATATCTTGAATGGACTTTCAGTTGAGGATAGCAAGGCAGTCTGGTGAGGTCCAAAAATATCAATTACCTGTTCAACACCTTTATTGCTCTTAGAAGCATCCTTCAGTGCCAATTTCAGAAGACGGTTCCGGGACATTCTCAGTTTCACTCCCATATCTCGAAGTGAAGAACGCATGGTCAACATCTGCTTGGCACCGATTCCAGATATATCTACCAGACCAACCACTGGAGCGGACTGTACGAATTCCAGGATATTCGATACTTCTTTGCGTTTCCAGTCTGCAACAATGGCCTTTGGCTTCATCCTAACCTCACCGCCTTGCCCATGCTGGTCTTGACCCACACGGAGGCTATGTTATCCATACCCCGATCAAGATTCGATTCGACTCGCTTCAAGATGGTTTCAAGATTATCGGCTAATTGTTCCTGAGACATAGAAACATTTCCAAAAGGAACATGGAATGTTGGACGGTCCTTGGAACGGACTGGGACCAGGTTTGTCAATCCGCTTATTATTCTTCCAATATCTGCCTGAGGAGGTATTGGTCGAGGCATCTTTCCTCTGGGACCTAGAACAACACCAAGACTCTTACCAATAGTGGCCATCAAACCAGTCTCGGCAACAAAGAAATCGAAACGATTTGCTAATTTTCTGGCCTTTCTCTTATTTTCGGATAGCTCATCAATCTCA
>DQOP01000094.1 GCA_015658585.1 Candidatus Poseidoniales archaeon
AAAAGGTTGTTATGCCTTTTGCCAACAAATTGATCAGGGAACGGAAGGAACAGTTGGGTTTGGACGTACTCAAACCATGGGACCTGAGCGTTGACCCCTTCAATAGAGAACCATTAACGCCATTTGAGAATGCGGATGAACTGGAATCAGGATGTCATAATATTTTTAGAGCAGTGGATCCAGACCTGGGAAATCATTTCAGCATAATGCGGGAACAGGAATTACTTGATCTTGCAAATCGCAAAGGAAAGGCACCCGGAGGCTACTGCACAGAATATCACCACCGAAGATTACCTTTTATCTTCATGAATGCAGTTGGTACACATAGTGATGTCCAGACTATGTTGCATGAGGGAGGCCACGCATTCCATGTATTCGAATCGGACCAATTACCCTACTCCTCTCAAAGAGATGTAGGAATGGAATTCGCTGAAGTAGCATCTATGGCTATGGAGTTATTATCTGCACCTTATCTGACAAAAGATTTTGGAGGATTCTACGATGTAGAGGATGCTAATCGAGCCAGAATAGAGCATCTAGAAAAGTCAATCATGTTCTTACCATACATGGCAGTGGTAGATGCATTTCAGCACTGGGCATACACCAGCCCTGAAGAGGCAATGGAACCTGCCAATTGTGACAAGGAATGGTCGAATCTCTGGAAACGATTTCAGACCTTTGAGGACCTAGATTCCAGTGAATTTGAGGATGTGATTGCTACTGGATGGCATAATAAACTCCACATTTACCACGTTCCATTCTATTATGTGGAATATGGAATGGCTCAATTAGGTGCTATTCAAGTCTGGGGAAATGCATTGAAAAATCAGGAAAACGCGGTGAAACTGTATCGGAAGGCTCTTAGTATGGGTGGTAACGCAACCTTACCGGAGCTATTCGAAGCTGCGGGCGCAAAATTCGAATTTGATGAGAACATGTTAACCTATGCTGTCAATCTGGTTGATAACAAGATTAAGGAATTACAACCGTGAGTAAGAAAGCTGTTCAGGACAAGTATGCACCTAATTCAATATGCTTTGGATGTGGACCCGCAAACAAAGAAGGTCTACAGATTAAGTCCTACAGAACGGACGATGGGCTAGAAATGGAATTTGAATGTGATGAAAAGCACCAAGCCTTTCCCGGGATCATAAACGGAGGAATAATCGGGGCTCTACTGGATTGCCATGGTAACTGGACAGCAGCAATGGCCATTATGGATAGAAACGGATTGGATGCTCCACAATGTACCGTAACGGCCCAATATGAAGTAAAATTGAAAAGACCAACACCTCTTGGACCTACTTTGAAACTGCAAAGCCGGATCCTGGCCCTGCAAGATGATAGAGCAGAAGTGATAATCGAATTAAAGGCAGACGGGAAAACTTGTGCAACTGGGAGAGGACTCTTTGTGGCTGTGGAGGAAGGACATCCTGCATACCACCGCTGGCATTGATGAATTTGAAAAAATTGTGGAATAGTGCCGTCGAAGAACATAATTCAGGAGATTATCACGAGGCTCATGAACTCTTTGAAGACTTGTGGTTAGAATTGGATGAAAGGCGAGAGAAAGATACGGTCCAGACTCTAGCACAGGCAGATGCATTAGCTGTCCATATCAAAACTGGGAATATACGGGCTGCCCAGAGATTAATGAGACAACTACCAGAATTGGTCCAGACCTTTCCATCAAGTTACAATGGAATTGACCTCAGGGAAATGAAAGTGTGGATCAACGATATGATAGCAAATATACCTTCTTCTGGAGAAATTAAAACTGTAACCGGAGCAGTGCCTCCAAAATTAATCAAGAGCCGAAGTTAACTTGTTGTAAGGCTCGGGATCAGAATCACAAGCCTTCTGGAAAGGTTGAAACAATTCATGGAGGGCTGAGGCAGTACCATTCTTCAGATCCAGAGGGTGTACTGAGCCGGATAAGTAGCTCTTCTCCAGATCTAGATAAGAATCGAAAGTTAGATTACCGCCAAATTTTTGGGGTCTTTTAGTTGTAATCTTACCCAAGACCGGATCAATCAAATGTTCCCATATATCAAGAACGGGATTGGATTCGCGTTCTTGGGGACAATAGGCTTTGGACAATTTTTTCATCAGGATTTTTTCATTATCATGTACCAAAAGAGCTCCAGATGGATTAGATTTGGACATCTTGGAATCTGTATCCATCCTGCCGGGGCCCGATAATGATCCTAAAAGAGGAGTGTGAAGTGCCACAGGCTTTGATATTTTCAGTTTGTCAGCTGCATCCCTGGCCAACATGTGAGCATGTCTCTGATCCATCCCCCCTAGTGCCAGGTCAACTTTCAAGGCGTAAATATCTGTAGCCTGCATAGCCGGATAGAAAAATTTGGACATGTCTCCATCTGCTTCATCCTCATCCCGGCCCATTATTGACAAGGCTCTTCGCATTCTTTTCAGACTGCTGGCCTTGGAAACACGGAGAACCATCTCCCAGTAACCATCCTGACGAACCAATTCACTCGCAGTCTTAAAATCAAAACCTGGTGAGAAAGCCGAGAACATCTGTTTTTGGTATTCGACACCAGCCCTAAGATTATCCCAATCTCCACCCAGTTTATCGTTAATGTATCCATGCCAATCTGCCAAAAGGATTACTACTTCAAAACCAGATTCGACAAGTTCCCGTGCCTTCAGCATGGGCACCAATGAACCTGCATGCAGAAGCCCTGAAGGCTCGAAGCCCACGTACGCCTTGGGTTTATCATTAGAAGCAAGTAACTCATGAAGTTCATCGTCGGTTACACACTCGGCAACGCCTCTCAAGACAAGGGCCTTGCGATCAAACATATCACTGTGGAAACGAAGCAGTAGTTAACTGCTTTGGTTAAATATGAATCTACCATAAAATTATTTAAATAAGGGTAGACTGTGACATCGGAGTAACCATGTCAGAATCTAATCCCGATGTGCTCAAAGCAGTTCGCCTTTTGGTAGGAGATATCATAAACCAGGAAAGGTACGTAATGTTACCTGCTGAACCTGGAGAGGGGGACCCCGTTCTTGGAAAATTCAGGACTATTAGTGACGCAAAGCGTTTCGCGAATCGAAGTGATATTGAGGAATTCTCCCTCTGGACAAGACTTCATGTTGGTGGTGGAGGAAAAGGTCTGAAAGAAGATTTTGGAGAGGGAGATGATGATCTGGATGATGATCTAGGTGATCTTTTGGATGACGACGCGGACCTTCCTGATCTGGATGAGGATGCTGACCTAGAAGAATTGTTATGAGCAATCCTATAACTATTCGTGAGATAGCGAAACACAATTTGAAGGATCCCGTACTGATTGACGGGTTTCCAGGTGTAGGCTTAGTAGGGACAATAGTAGCTAATTTTCTCATAAATACACTCAAACTAGAGCAGATTGGTGTAATTGATAGTTATAAATTTCCATCAATTTCAATCGTGAAGGATGGCGAACCACATAACCCAATGAGACTTTATTCGGGTGAGCAAATTTGTAACGATGGCTCCTGTAATCAAGTTGTAGTCTGTGTCAGTGAATTCACACCACCGGCTGAAATTACCAAGGATCTAGTTAACACCCTCATGGACTGGGCCGAGGAAAATGGGTGTAAGAAGATAATATCTGCGGAGGGTTTTACCTCCGGACCTAAGGCTAATGGTGAAAGGAATGATGTTTATGGTGTATCCTCTACCATTGGATCTAGAAAATGGATCGAGGACGCTAAGGTAAAACCGTTTACCTATGGTACTGTGGGAGGGGTTACAGGTGCACTCCTTAACGAAGGAAAGATTAGAAAAGTAAATGTCCTTGGACTACTAGCAGAGGTCAGTGAAGACTCACCCGATGCTCGGGCTGCTGCAAATGTAATCAAGGCCATTGATGAACTATTATTGGCTATAGAACTTGACCCTGAACCTCTGCTTAAAGAGGCACAGATTCTGGAGCAAGAAGTTAAGAGAGTCAGAGACCAGGCTCCACCCGAAGTATCTGCGGCAGTTCCAAGATATATTGGATAGACTTAAACCCCCTCTTAGTACACCACATACGTGAGTCGAATCGTAGATACTAGGACCAGAGAGGTCGTTGGTGATGCTCTAAAATTACTGGAAAATAAGGGCTGGCCAGAACTACCAATAGACCTAGAGCCACCTATCGGAGATTTTGCGATAATTTGTTTTCCGGCTGCAAAGACATTGAAGAAGGACCCCTCAGAAATTGCAGAAGAGTTAGCACTTGAATTGAATGAACTGAATGGTGTAGCTTCGACTTCTGTCGAAAAAGGGTACTGTAATATCAATTTAAAATGGGATGATTTTGCTAGTAATCTTGTAGATGAGATAAGCAATGAAGACTACGGGAAGGGAAAGGGTAAGAAAGAAAAGATTCTGATCGAGCATACCTCTGCAAACGCAACGGGCCCCTTTCATATGGGTAGAGCCAGAAATCCCATTATTGGGGACAGTATAGCCCGCCTATTGTCCTATTCAGGTCATGACGTCAAAACTGAATATTATGTGAATGATACTGGTCGGCAGGCTGCAACGCTGGCCTATGGGATTGATAATTACAAGCCTGGGAAAGAAGATAAG
>DQOP01000024.1 GCA_015658585.1 Candidatus Poseidoniales archaeon
CGGAACGTCTGCTTTCCATCTCTTTCCTCGCCTAGACTCTTGGACTTGGAATCAGGAACACTCTTTTGGAGCCAGATTGGAACGTCTGCCTCCTTGACCCTTTTCAATTTCTTAGGCACGCCGGCCTTACGCAGGTATTTCTGGGCAAGGACATTGGCTGCAACCTGACTGTAATTGTCAGGTAGATTAACATTTTTCATAGAGAAAGCTACAGAACCATCAAAGTTCCGAATCTCAACATCTCTCTTCTCCCATTTTAACTTCTGGAACGGATCCTTACCTGTATCTGTAAATTTGCGGTCTATTTTTAATCCATTTACCTTGGCTGGCAATCAAGCCACCCCCAAGGGTGGCGAGAACGAGTCATAATTCAAAAATATATGATTTAATTTCACGGTCTACCGCTATTGAGGTACTATATAATAAGCGTTGCATACTGTCAAAAAAAAATGCTATTACCCATTTTTGGGGTTAGTACCACCCTAAAAAAGTTAAAAAAATGGTAGAACCTGTCAAAAATGAGGCGCTGGTTCCACTACATTAAACAATAAAAACAGATAATATACTAATTCGCTAATTAACGTAATAACTGGATTTTAGATTTATCGACTACCTATTGTCTCCCGCCAATCCAAACCGACCGTGCGGCGACCGATTTTACACACCGGTGGAAAAACACGTTTATGAATTGAAAGTTTGATCAAATTACCGATTCTTTCCACTGACTCCGGGTCGATGCCAATTTTAGAAGATATCCTTTTAAAGGATAATTGCCTTTCCAGACCCAATAATATTTGATCTAAAGTGGCATAATCAATCCCTAAATCATCCTCATCTGTTTGACCTTCCCATAGCTCTGCTGTAGGCTTTCTATCCAAGATTCTCTTAGGAATGCCCAAATCTTCGGCGAGGAGATAAACCTGTGATTTGTACAGGTCCCCCATAGGCAGAAAATCAGATGCTCCATCGCCCCATTTGGTATAATATCCAACCAGAAGTTCGGATTTGTTGGAAGTGCCCATAACCAAGGAACCTGAATGAAAAGCTTCACCATACAGAAACGTCATCCGGACTCGTGAATGCAAATTACCCTCAGATGCCTTGGATGAAAAGGAGGTCGTTGAAGCCTTGAATGACTCGACTACAGACGAAATATTTAGTTCCTTAATCTCAACTTTCAAGGATTCTGCATGGCCGGATGCCAATTCGACCGATTCAGTGTAAATGAATGGCATAATCAATCCTGTGACGTTCTCGCTTCCCAGAGCAGAAACTGCCAAGGCAAGAGTGGTAGCTGAATCCACGCCTCCAGATAGCCCAATCACAACACCTGTGACTCCAGCCTCTTTCACTCTGGTCTGGATGAACTTTTCAATTATCTTCTGTGTATCAGGAAGCAGTTTCACGTCTACTTCAGCAAGTAGGCCTTATTGAAATTTAGTAATAACATCTATTATTAATGGGTCTAAATGGGCTCCATGTATTTAGCAATGGGTCAGGCTCCTGTTGTTCTTGGAGATATCGGGAAAAATCTGGAGATAATGGAGGGGCTAATCTGTGAGGCACAAAGAGACTGCGAACAGGATATAGACCTCATCGCCTTTCCTGAGCTTTTCATAACCGGATACAATCTACGGGATAACTACCATGGTGTCTCCGAGAAAATACCTGGTAAGGGAAAAGCTCAATCTGGAATGTGCAGACTGGCCAAGACGTACAATATACATATCGCGACGGGAATTGTAGAGAAAGCCGGGAAATCACTATTCAATTCCGCGATCCTAATCGGACCAGAAGGCTATATTGGGCACTATCGCAAGCAATTCTTGCCTAATTTTGGTCCATTTGAAGAGAAGATGTTCTTTGGAGAAGGAGACAAGACACCGGTTTTTGAAACTCCTTTCGGAAAGATTGGAATCCAGATCTGTTATGATATATTCTTTCCGGAGACGTCCATGGGTCTAGCTCATAATGGAGCTGACTTAATCCTTAATCTATCAGCGAGTCCAACGACTTCAAGGCCTTTGTTCCACAGAGTACTACCTGCCAGAGCGATAGAAACGACCTGTTTCTATGCTTATGTCAACAACGTTGGGACCCAGGGAAGTATGACGTTTGCGGGCGAATCCACAATTGTTGACCCTCGGGGGAAAACTATAGCTGAGATTCCTGCTTTCGAGGAGGGCGTCATCGTTTGCGAGATTTCCATTGAAGAACTGGATTCATACCGGGATGCCAGACCAATCCTAAGAGATTCCAAAAAGTAAGGGCTTATTATCAAGGCTCACTCAGAACACTCCATGTTTGATGTGGCTGTAATTGGACAAGGGCCGGCTGGAGGAATGGCAGCCCTGCGTTTAGCTGAAGCTGGACATTCAGTTGTAGCTTTCGATCGTAAAAAGAGAGTTGGAGACCCTATCCATTGCGGTGAAGGTCTAGGTAAAATAGCTCTGGAACATACAAATTATCCTGTAGGAGACTGGGCGATAAGGGAAGTAAAAGGTAATCGGATCAGGATGCCTAATGGAAAAGCCGTTGGATTGATGTCCCCCGGATATTCCATACATCGCTGGGGTCTGGATAGCAAGATCTCGGATGATGCCGTAGCTGCCGGTACTGAAAGGCATGAGGGGATCAAGATATCAAAAGTAACCAAGGAAAATGGTCACTGGGACCTCTTCTCAAAGGATGGAGAAGTAGCAAAAGCCAAACAATTGGTAATTGCTGAAGGCAGAGTTCCTAATATTGTGACGCAGGTTGGCCTGAAAGGCAACGATAAATTGCGCCTTTTACCAGGCCTCCAATACAAATTCAGGATGAGTGACGTTGATTTTCCAGATAACGATTATTTTGATTTCTACATTGATCCGATGTATGCTGATGGTTACGTCTGGGTATTTCCTCGAGACGGCATCTTCAATGTAGGGATTGTGGCTACTAATGGTGCCAAGAGTGGTCTAGAATATTTCTGTAGAGAACAGATGAATATTGACCCTGAAAAGAGAATCCTGAACGATCTAGGAGACAAGCAGAATGGTGGACTCATTCCGAGAGACGGTCCAATCCCTCAATTTTCTACCAAGGGCGCATACGTTGTCGGTGATTCTGCAGGGCTGACAAACCCGATAACCAAGGGTGGCGTTCACGTCGGGATGTTATCTGGTGAATACGCTGCAATCGCTATCGGTAATGAATTGGGAAGTGGAAAGCTGGTACCGCCGTCACATGCAATTAATTACCACGAATTGAGGGGACAGTACTGGGAAAACTGTGGAGAAGCACTACATCCTGATTTAGAATCACACGTGTGGTATGACCGAATCCTGAAAAGACAGCCCTGGACCAAACAGAAATTTGTCGACCAATCCAAATTAATCTATTCTCTGGACAAGAGAGTTCTGAACTTGATAGGTGAGATTTATGACGGTAGAAACTATTCCGATCTACCCTGGTTAAAGATGTTTGCAGTATTGATCAAGAATCCAGATCTAGCACCTTTAGCCGGAAAACTATTGAAAATCAAAGCTAGCCTGAAGGTTACCGAAACCTATGGCTGGTAATTTATGATCCAGGTGTACATTACAATACAAACTCCATACCCTCAGTTCCAACTTCCCATCCCATTTCATTGACCTGCTGATACTGTTCCGAATCAGGATAATGAAGAGGATTGGTATGATTGAGGTGAATGAAAACTATTCGTGGATCGCCATCCTGACGGTTACCCAGCAATTCAAGCGATTTGGAAACAGGAGGATGAGGAACATTCGTCTGAACACGATTCTTCAGTTCATGGTCATCCCAGAAGGTCCCATCCAGGAGAACTATGTCTGCATCCAGAGACTGGAACCAGACCCTAGGGTTGTCGTGTTCGAGGAAGGAAAGGGTGGCTCCCCAAGTATCATGATCCGGCAAGAACAGGAGATTATTGCTTATGCCCCTGAAGAACAGTGCATGTGTATCAAAATCTCTGGCCCTGTGAGGAACTTCAATAGGAATTACGGCGTCTGAAGCGAAACTGGCCGAAGAAAAATTTCCACGGTCAAACAACTTCTGCCAGATCAAATGGTTTTTCACGTAGTTGAGAACCGATTCAGAACAATGTAGACTGACATTCTTCAGATTAATCGATTCTCTACCAAACTGGCCTAATCCTTCGATATGACCAAGGTGGGCATGGGTCAACCATATATCCGAGATATCGGGATTGCCAACCATTGCCAGTTGGTCTCCAATACAGCGAGTCGTTTCAACTATACCAAAATCTTTCCCGTGCAACCCAAGCGAAACTGGCATCCGGGCAAGACTTCTATCTTTACGTGCATCTTCACAACAATTATCCGTGCATCCAAACTGAGGGCGACCTGCGTCCTGTGCATTGCCTAACAGTGTTATTCTGTTGTACATCTCTGAAGTTCTTTCCTTAACCATTCACGGGGAAGTGCTCGCCCCAGACCTTCTTCTGTACGCTCAGGATGCCACTGGACAGCAAACCATGGCAATGATTTGTGTTTTACAGCCTCAATCATCCCATCCGAACTCTTGGAAAGAACTTCGAGATCTCTTCCTAATTTCCTGACACCTTGATGGTGATGACTAGTGACCTCGAATTCTGTGCCTTCCATCTCAGTCCAATGTGCAATATCTCCCACGGGAGGCTCACCTCCTTCGCCGTCGCGATGCAGGCCCCCATCAAAACCGCCTTGGCTGACGTCAGGCCACAAGGTTCCTCCCAGAAATACATTCATAACTTGCATTCCACGGCAGATTGCCAGGACCGGCATCCTGCGTTCGTATGCTTTTTCAAGAAGTTGTCTTTCCAATTCATCCCGTTCCTCCTTGACACCTCCAATTGATAGATCATCTGTTTGATCCCCATAGGCCCCGCTCTTGATTCCCATATCTCCCCCTCCAGACAAGACCAGAACATCATAATTATCCAGATCATCAGCTGAAGTTATGCGCTGACGTGTTCCTTC
>DQOP01000092.1 GCA_015658585.1 Candidatus Poseidoniales archaeon
GTACTTGAGGTGGGCGTAGGAACTGGAGTATCCTTGAAACATTATCCTGCTTTTGTGAAGGTAGAGGCCATCGATTACAGTGAGCCTATGTTGGTGAAAGCTAGAAAAAGAATAGAAAAGGATGAAGTTGAGGCAGACATAAATATTCAACAGATGGATGCTCATAATCTCGAGTTTAAAGATAATCAATTTGATCATTCCGTTGTGGCCCATGCGTTAGCCGTGGTTGCAGATCCTGACGTTGTCTTAATGGAGATGAAACGGGTTACCAAGTCCCAAGGCTTGATAGTCATTGTAAACCATTACAAGGAAAAAAAAGGAATAATTGGTGGTGCCTGGAATCCTCTTAGAAAGCGCCTAGGACTAGGAAAACACGTGGACTTCAAGGAACTGATTGAAGAATGCGGTCTGGAGTTGATAAGTGAGGATCGCGTAAACCGCATTGACACCTATTCCCGAATGTTGGTGTGTCAGGTTCCTTGATTAACTTAAGTTGTGTCTGATCCAGTTAATGGTATCTCGAATCGAGTCTTTAAGGTCCATTGGATTCCAACCTAGGACTCCCCTGGCCTTGCTGGAATCATAGTTAGTTATTTTCCCCATATATTCCTTTACAGTCTGTGGCGTAATTCTTGGGGTATGGCCGAAGATCGCTCGTGTAGCTTCCAATCTGGCAAATAGTCTGATTTTCCACATCGGTTCTATTTTACGTGGCACTTCCAGCTCAGGATCTATTTCCTCAATAAGGTCCATTAGTTCAAAACCATTGACACACTGTGTACAAAGGATATGTCTTCCTTCGGCATTCTCGTTCTCATAAGCAAGTATATGCCCCAGTGCTACATCTCTTACATCTACGTATCCAAAGGTCTGGGGAGGCAGGGATTTCAATTCACCCTTTAGTATTTTGTCGAATAATAAAGTACTAGGTGTGTGTCTGTGAAAATAGGGCCCTATCACGGCAGTGGGGTTGATAACCACGACATTCATATCCACTGCTTCTGCGTAGTCCCAAGCCCTCCTCTCAGCTTCAGTTTTGGCATAGGAATAGGGATGCTTCGATGCTGAATTCCAGTCCGCTTCGGTCAATGCCCTGCCTCCCGGACCACTTCTTCCAACTGCTGCAGTACTGGAGGTAAAGATCACTTTCTTCACGTTAGCGTTCCGTGCTGCTTTAAGTGCGTTAATACCGCCTATGATTGAGGGATTGATTATCTCTTCTTCTGGGTCCCGTGCCCAACTCTTGTAGACTGCAGCCACTTGGAACAGGCCTTCGATACCATTTATTGCAGCCTCGATGGTCTCGGGTTGCATAAGGTCCAATTCAACTATCTCAACATCCAGTGATGACAGATGGGAAACAAGGTTGGGATCAGTTTTGTCCCTTACCGATGCCCGTACGTTGTATCCCCTCTCTACAAGTGCTTTCGAAAGGGCAAAGCCAATGTGTCCGTTAGCACCTGTGACCAGAACGTTTTCCCCGTCCATTATCTAAAGATCTTCTCTCGATAGAACTTCAATTCTTCAATAGATTCAATAACGTCACCAAGTGCACGATGTGTTTCCAGTTTGGTAGGCATCTCCCCCATCAGTTCTGGATTCCAGCGCATGACCAGTTCCTTGATGGAGGAAACATCCACAACCCTGTAATGCAGGCGCATTTCGAGAGTATTCATCTGCGCATCCAGAAATCTTCTATCAGTCCCGATGGAATTTCCACAGAGAGGCGGTCTGTACTTTGATTCTATATGCTCATCAATGAATTCCAAGGTCTGTTTTTCCGCGTCTTCAAGGGTAATTTTACTATTCCTCACCTTGTCCAAAAGTCCCGAACGTTGATGCATCTCATGTACATAATCATTCATTCTCTTCAGGATCGTATCATTTGCATGAATCGCTAGTTCAGGTCCCTCAGCAATGATATTGAGTTCGGAATCAGTTATTACGGTAGCAATCTCGATAATTCGGTGCCGTTCTGGATTAAGACCAGTCATCTCCAAATCCAGCCAGACCAATTCATGCGCCATATCTAAGGATTAGGAGCCTCCTAAATAGGATTTGTAGCGATACCGTCCTATAGGCCTTTCTAAGTGGTAATCCGTGTCATTTTTTGACCCTGCTAAGTTCACGGAAGAGGCAGTACAGAGCCTAAAGGAAGAATTAACAGGCAAGGCCATTATCGCAGCCTCAGGCGGCGTAGATTCTACTGTGGCAACGGCCTTGGCATCAAAGGCAGTAGGAGACAAACTACTGGCGATCTATGTGGACACGGGCTACATGCGTCTGGGAGAATCTGCATTTGTATCATCTATGCTGGAAGACCTAGGCGTTCAGTATCAGGTTATAGACGCATCTGAACGTTTTTACAATGGATTGAAGGGTATTCTCGATCCTGAAGAGAAGCGTAAGATAATCGGGGAACAGTTCATTCGAGTTTTTGAAGAGGAAGCTCGCAAGTATGGGGGTAAATTCTTGATTCAGGGAACAATTGCCCCCGATTGGATAGAATCTGGTGGTGGGATGCGTGATACGATAAAATCACATCATAACGTTGGCGGCCTTCCAGAGGATATTGAAATGACACTGTGTGAACCAATAAGGGAATTGTACAAGGACGAAGTTCGTTCTTTGGCTGAATTCTTAGAAGTTCCTGTTTCAGATCGCCAGCCATTCCCGGGCCCTGGTCTAGCGGTTAGGGTAATGGGTGAGGCGACACCTGAAAGAACAGAAGTGGTGCGTCAGGCTTGCCATATCGTGGAGGAAGAACTGGAATTAGCTGCCAAGGCCGGCCAAATGGAAATACCCTGGCAATATTTTGCAGTCCTACTGCCTGTCAAGACTGTGGGGGTTCAGGGAGACGTACGGGCGTATGGAAACACAATCGCGGTTCGTGCGGTCCAAAGTTATGACGCAATGACAGCACAGGCCCTAGACGTTCCTCATCCAGTATTGAGAATAATCTCTGAACGGATTACCCGTACTCTCAAGTAAGATGTGAATCGTGTTGTTTATGACGTTACCGACAAACCACCAGGCACTATTGAGTGGGAATAATTTGGTGCCGGGGGCGGGGTTTGAACCCGCGACCTTCGGATGTCCCAGGCATAGCCGGAACTATACTACCCTATGAGTCCGACGCTCTACCAGGCTGAGCCACCCCGGCGTTATTGTGGTTGATTCATAAGGGGATTTAAGTTTAAGTTCGGTGACTCTTTATAACGGCCACTTGAATCCGGCGCAATAATGGTTAAAACCCAGCCAGAAAAGCAGACGCAAAGCACGGGAATTTACGACCCCGTTGGCTTGGAGTTATCAGTAGCTAAAAGATGGAAGGACGAAGGGACTTTCGAAAAGAGCATAGAGCAACGTCAAGGTTCCAAACCGTTTACTTTTCTAGAGGGTCCGCCCACGGCTAATGGTAAGCCAGGTATCCATCACGTCTTGTCAAGATTGTACAAGGATATGGTCTGCCGTTGGAAGACCATGGAAGGATACGTGGTCGAGCGGAAAGGTGGTTGGGATACACATGGTTTACCTGTGGAGATCGAAGTTCAGAAGAAACTGAATCTGATGTCCAATGAGGCGATTGAGGCCTATGGTATAGCTGCCTTCAATGAGAAGTGCAAGGAGAGTGTCTGGACTTACGAGGAAGCCTGGCGTGAGATGACAGAGAGGATGGCTTTCTGGATCGACATGGATGATCCCTACGTCACACTTCATGATGAGTACATCGAATCTGCTTGGTGGTCTCTTAAGCAGATGCATGACAAGGGACTTCTGTTCAAGGGATACAAGGTGCTTCCATACTGCCCTCAAACGGGAACAAGTTATTCCACCCATGAGGTTTCACTCGGTTACAAGGAAGTCTCTGAATCTGCGGTATACATAAAGTTCCAACTGGTAGATGATAACGCTTCAGTTCTGGCCTGGACAACAACACCATGGACCCTTCCCGGCAATGTTGGTCTTGCGGTCGGTCAGGAGGTGGTCTATTGCAGGGTTCGAATCACTGAGCCACCGGCAGGAGTATGGGAAGGTCGTGGTGCGACCGAGGTCGGAGAAGAGTTGATTATGGCCAAGGACCTGATTTCCGAGGTTATAAGGCACCAAGTCGAGATTGTAGAGGAATTTCCAGGTTCAGAACTTGTTGGAAAGGCGTATCAGCCACTTTTTCCCGGAGCGATAGAGAGGGGGGATTCCAAGACAGCATGGACTGTGGTAGCAGCAGACTTTGTGACTACTACGGATGGAACAGGTGTCGTTCATACTGCTGTGATGTATGGTGAAGAAGACTATGACCTTGGTATGAAAGTAGGTTTACCGGCCCAACACACGGTAGGAGTTGATGGCAAGTTCATCAACGGAACACACGATTCTCTGGACGGCCGTTATGTCAAGGACTGTGATTCCGATATTATTGACCTTCTTGCGGATGAAGGGAGGCTTTACAGAGAGCATACCTACACCCACGACTACCCACATTGTTGGCGTACCGATCATCCCTTGCTATACTATGCAATGGACAGTTGGTTCGTCAGGATGACGGCGGTCAAGGATAAGATAATCAAATATAATTCTCAGGTAGAGTGGGCTCCTGAATGGACCGGGACTGGGAGAGTTGGTGAATGGCTCAGCAATATCAAGGACTGGGCTATCAGCCGTGAACGTTATTGGGGAACACCACTACCGGTCTGGATTTGCCCGGATTGTGGAGAAGAACACTGTGTGGGCAGTATAGAGGAAATGAATTCATTGAAGACTGATGATTCACCAGTTCCCAAGGAATTACACCGCCCTTATGTTGATGATGTTAAACTCCGTTGTACCGGAGATAGTTGTGACGGGGAGATGCTTCGGGAACCCTATGTTATGGATTGTTGGTTCGATTCCGGTTGCGCATCCTTTGCCCAATGGCATTATCCATTTGAGAACAAGGACAAATTCTCAGGCAGTTTCCCAGTAGACTACATTTGTGAAGCAGTGGATCAGACTCGGGGATGGTTCTACTCGCTTCTGGCAGTTTCAACTACAGTATTCGACAGTACCTGCTATCATCGTTGTCTTTCACTGGGCCATATTCTTGATAGTGAGGGAAAGAAGATGAGCAAATCAAAGGGCAACGTGGTCAATCCCTGGGATCACTTCAACAAGGAAGGAGCCGATGCGATTCGTTGGTACATGACCACCCAGAGCGCTCCCTGGAGTCCAATGAACTTCGATCCTAACGGTGTGCGTGAGACTTATGCAAAGATGTTCTTGACTCTTTGGAATGTTTACCGCTTCCATGCAGATTATGCATCATTGGATAATTTCAACCCAGACGACGAGAAAGGGTTCGTTCCAGTCGGCCAACGTAGCCCCTTAGATCGTTGGATCCTCTCCCGGATGGCCAGTGTAGCACAAGCCTATCACAATCAATTCGAGTCGTGGGAATTCCACAAAGCGGGTCGTGACCTCGAGAATTTTGTTATCAATGACCTTTCGAATTGGTATGTCCGCCGTTCGCGCCGTCGTCTATGGGATGAGGCAGACAGCACAGACAAACAAGCTTGTCAGCACACATTGCACGAGGTTCTATCCATCGTTAGTAGATTGATGGCTCCGATTGCACCATTTATGTCTGATAAAATCCATAATGACCTTACAGGCACATCAGTCCATATGGCGGATTGGCCGGTTGGCGA
>DQOP01000115.1 GCA_015658585.1 Candidatus Poseidoniales archaeon
GCCGTCCTCGGCAACCCAATAAGAATTTAGAATCTCTAGATTTGGATATTTCTTAGCCGTTCGTTCTTCTGCAATCAACTGCAGACTTTTACGCATAGTAATCTTAGCTATACCTGTTCTTTTGGCTCTTCTACCAGAGGTAATTGCATGTTTGTGCATACCTCCCCTTCGAATCCTGGTTCTAGCTATGATATAACCCTGTTTGGCCTTGTAACCCAAAGCCCTGGCTCGATCAATCCTTGTAGGTCTTTCGACTTTGACGGTAGCATCTTCCCTACGATAATGAAATAACCTATTCTTTTGAAGAGCTTTATGTTCTTTCGATGGAGACTTCCATTGGTCACCAATATGACTGTAAATTGACTTACTCATCGCGATTCCTCACTTCTAGGGTTCAGCTTTCGCCACATTCCCGCATCTCTGTCGACAGAAGCTAGCTTATAAAGCTTGATACAATACTTTTACAATGCCGAAAGGTCCTGAGCAGGTGATTCTGGATGAACCTGAAATGCTTAAGGGATTTTTGGGTCGTAAGTATTTACCTCCACCTGAAAAAGTTTCTCATTTTAAAAACAGACGTATTGATAAATTGTATAAAACTAAAAGAGCACATGTTATTGTCAATCCGTTCTCGGGGCACAAGAAGGGTATTGAAGTTGGAAATTTCGTAGCCAAAGAACTTTCAGATACAAAGATCAAGGTCGAATTGTATAAAACGGATGAACCTGAACATGCAATATCAATCATTAAAGATTTAACCTTGGATTCTAATGATATAATTGTATCTGTCGGCGGGGATGGAACCTTTTGTGAGGTAATTACCGGTTTGATGTTTCGTTCGGATTCGGCGTACAAAGAGGTCCCAATAGCATTGGTTCCAGCAGGTTCAGGTAATAGTCAAGCAAATGATATGGAGATTATGGACTATATGAATGCCCTTGAAAGAATATTCAGTGGCCGATTGAGGAAAATGGATATTGGGAAAGTTTCTTTTACATTGGATGATAAACTGGAGACTCGATATTCACACAATTTAGTTGGATGGGGGCTAGGTGTTGATTCAAATCTACTAGCTGAGAAGATGCGTTTTCTCGGTCCCTTAAGATATGATCTTGGTGCACTTATGAGTATCATCCGGGGCAGGGTTCGCAAGGCACGGTGCTATGTCGATGGGCATTTGATAGATTCAGCATTTGTTTTACTTCTTATTCAGAATACAAAGACTGGTGGAGATAGATTAACTCTGGCACCAATGGCCCAGGTCGACGATGGAAAAATGGATTTAGGTGTAATCTACCATATCGGCCGTTTGAAGGTCTTAAAAATGTTCAATCAACTGAAATCAGAGGGTTCTCATGTTTGGAATCCTAATGTTGAATTTTATCGTTTTTCCACACTCAGAATAGAAACAGATGAACCTACCCCTATTAACATCGATGGAGAAAATATAGGATTTACTCCTGTAGATATAGAAGTATTACCGGCAGCTATAACTATATTCCATTAAATAGCCATACTAATTTTTAAGGCAGTCTTTGACAGATTATGCAGGGGTCTAGTACCTTGGAGGGTTTGAAACAGAAACTTATTGACTGTGGAGCTGTTAAGTTTGGGGATTTCACACTTACATCTGGGAAGAAATCTAGCTATTATGTTGATCTGAAATTGGCTTCTACTGAGCCATCCATCTTAAAGGAAATAGCAGTAGAGTTCTCTAAATTATTGCCAGAAGATGTTGATTTCATTGCAGGAATGGAGTTGGGTGCCGTGCCCTTGGCAACAGCACTTTCATTAGAAACTGGGATTCCATATTCCATGATTAGAAAATCAACTCGAGAGCATGGCACCGGTACAAGGATTGAAGGACCAAGTAAAGGTCGAGCGGTTCTGGTAGATGATGTTGCTACTACCGGAGGTTCTAATATAGAGTCTATCAAGATTCTAACTGATGAAGGTGTTGAAGTTTTGATGGTACTGGTGGTAGTAGACCGAGAGGAAGGTGCTGCTGAAAGCATGGCCCCCCTCAATTTGGAGTACAAATCCCTAATCCTAATATCTGACCTGGTGAATTAATGAATTTCTTGGTTATTGGGAGTGGAGCTAGAGAGCATATAATAGCCGAAAAATTAGCTGAATCCGGTTCTACTGTATATAGCGTGTTGACTAACCTTAATCCAGGATTATTGAAATTATCTGCAGGCTATCATAGTGTTACTGCCTATAATTCACGGGATTCGCAGATTTCTATTCTGGATTTTGCAAAAGAAAACTCGGTTCATTGTGTTGTGGTGGGTCCTGAAGATCCCTTAGCTAATGGAATGGCTGATATGTTCTGGAAACAGGATATTCCGGTGGTAGGTCCAACCAGACAGCTTGCTCAGATTGAGACAAGTAAAGGATTTACTAGAGATTTATTAGAAAGATACAGTATCGATGCTTCTCCTCGGTATCAGCGTTTCAAGACCATGAACGGGGCTAGTGAATTTATTGATGATTTAGGGGGGAATTATGTCATAAAATTTGACGGTCTAATGGGTGGCAAGGGAGTTAAAGTAGCAGGGGAACATTTGCATTCAAAAGAAGAAGCACTGATTTATTGCAAGCAACTAGTTGATGGTTCTGGGACCTACATTATTGAAGAAAAAATATTCGGTGAAGAATTCTCCTTGATGAGTTTTTGTGATGGTCGAAAATTGGCCCATATGCCTGCAGTCCAGGATCATAAAAGAGCATATGAAGGTGATATCGGTCCTAACACTGGAGGGATGGGAAGTTACTCAGATAGTAATCACTCACTACCATTTCTTACAGAGCAAGATATATCTGGTGCTCGGGAAATTAACGAAAGAGTGTTTCGTGCGTTAATTGATGAAACGGGGCAAGGCTACAAAGGAATTTTGTATGGTGGTTTTATGATAACTGGCAATGGTATCCAATTGATAGAATATAATGCAAGATTCGGAGATCCTGAAGCCATGAATTTACTTACGTTATTAGCTAGTGATTTCTCTGAAATATGTTATAATATTACCCAAGGCAATTTAGGTACTGTGACATTTAGGAATAAATCCTCAGTTTGTAAATATATTGTTCCTAAAGGATATGGTAGCAATCCTAGAAAAGATGCCACTCTAATTGTAAATCCTGGTTATGCCCGAACATCCAGTTTGTATTATGCAGCTGTAAATCAGATTGATGGTGAGATAACTACAACTAGTTCTAGGGCGGCAGCTTTAGTCTCCAGTTCATCTACCATTGCAAAAGCCGAGGAAAAGTGTGAATCTGGTTTGAATTTTATTTCTGGAAATAATCTATATGTGAGACATGATATTGCAAAAGAAGAATTGATTAAGAAGAGAATTGAAAATATGGAGAAAATACGTTGAGTCTGGTAATCGCTTTTGCAAGTCTAATAATAGGTTTTGCTCTTTTAACCAAGGGAGCCGATTACTTCATAGGAAATTCTGCAGTTTTTGCAGAAGAGAGAGGAATCTCGCCTCACGTCATCGGAGTCACAATTGTAGCCTTCGGTACCAGCCTCCCTGAATTACTGGTATCTGTGATATCCTCATTTCAAGATCATAATGATTTAGCCCTTGGAAACATAGTAGGCTCTAATATATCCAATATTGGACTTGTTTTAGCAAGTGCTGGTTTCATATTTCATTACACTTTGCGTAGCAGAATTGAGCCCGAGAATAATGTAAACATGGATAGTTATGTCATGCTGGCCGCAGCTTTACTCCTTCTTTGGTTTGCTCAGGATAATTTAATATCTTTCTCGGAGGGATTCTTTTTCTTTATTTTGTATATCCTGTATTTAGTTTCTCTATATTTCCGTTCCAGTAAGAAACCAAAAGGGAGTGAACCTGAAACGAATACATCTTATCCTTTTCTTGTTGGAGGGTTAATCAGCATGCTCCTCGGAGCTCATCTCACTATAGATTCAGCTGTTGAGATTGCTTCACAATTAGGGGTCTCAGAGATTGTAATAGGCTTGAGTGTTGTCGCCATAGGGACTAGCCTCCCAGAACTTGCTGGAACAGTATCTGCAGTTCGGATGGGTCATAAAGAAATTGCTATAGGTAACGTTATTGGATCTAATATTGCAAATATTTTTCTGGTAATGGGAATTTTAGCAATGATTAATGCGGTTAAAGTTGATCAATGGGTCTTAGATATTACTCTACCTTTATTGATCCTTATTACTGTAGCAACTTTAGGATTAATCCGTGTGCCGTTTGGTAGGCTTAGTGGAAGTATTCTATTTGGATTCTTCATCCTATTTATCTACGAACTCACCATATTATGAGAAAATTAGTTGAATTTCAGATATTAGATCAGAACGCTTTGCATTATGGTGTCAATTTA
>DQOP01000051.1 GCA_015658585.1 Candidatus Poseidoniales archaeon
AGAAAATGGCAGAATCGTACCAGAGCCTCTAACTCTGCTGATCGAAATTTAGCTCAAGCTCTTAACGAACTCAACCGACTCGCTTCAAAGATTGGGTTGCACCGGCAGGTAAGGGAAGAAGCTGCAATGCTTTACAGAAGGGCTGTACAAGATAACCTAGTCAGGGGACGTTCCGTGGAGGGGGTAGCTGCAGCCGCACTTTATGGTGCCTGTAGAAGATGTGAAGTCCCAAGAACACTTAGTGAGATCACAGAGGCATCAAGAGCCTCAAAGAAAGAAGTTGGAAGAACTTACAGGTACATCTCAAGGGAATTGAAACTCAATCTACAACCAGCCTCACCTGCTGTATACATAATCCGTTTTTGCAGAGAACTCGAGTTACCGGGATATGTAGAGAGTGCCGCAATAAATATACTAAACCAGGCAATTGAGGCTGAATTGACCTCGGGCAGAGGACCTACGGGCGTTGCAGCAGCTGCAATTTACATTGCTTCTGTGGTATACAACCAGAGAAAGACCCAGAAGACCATTGCTGACACAGTGGGAGTCACTGAGGTCACAATAAGAAATCGTTACAAGGAACTGGCTAAGAATCTAGACATCACTATGTACCTGTGAGGTCCCTTGAGAGTAAGAAAACGTGATATCAATATCTATCACATCAAACTAGAACACGAAGATGATCTGTACCATTTGAACCTAATTCTGGATGAAGGTGATATGGTCAGAGCTCTAACCGAAAGGAGAGAGGCTGCGCAATCTGATAGAATCAGAAAAGAAAGAGGGAAAAAACAAAAAATGAAATTGACGCTAGAAGTCAAGAATGTAGAATATCAATCGTTCGGCCAGAGGTTAAGATGTCATGGTGTGATTGCAGTGGGAGAGAGAGATCAAGGTTCCCATCACACATTGATACTAGAACCTGGTGATGATTTCGAGATTGGTAAGACACGATGGCACCCTCATCAAAAGAAACGGCTGAAAGAGGCGGCACAACCAACCGTAACCGCACTAGCTGTTGCAATAGAAAGTGACAGCATAACAATCGCCGAATTGAGAACGTATGGTATTCGTGAGGTAAAAACCCTTAATCGGGCCGGTAGTGGAAAGTCAACGGGGGGTGAAGAATTGAAGGCATTCTATAGTAGGACTGTTAAGCAACTTGTTGATGTGCACATCAAAAACGCAATCATAGTTGTTATTGGACCGGGATTTCTCAAAGAAGATTTTGTGGCCGTCGGGAAAAATGACGCCCCAGAGATATTCGAAGGATGTGTAGTCGAGAATTCTGGTCAGGGAGGAATGACAGGAATCCATGAGGCGATAAGTAGAGGGACCTTGCCAAAGGCAGTGGCTCGAATAAAAATCCAAGAAGAAATGGCTGCTGTTGAGAAACTCAGGGAGGCTCTTTCCAAGGATATGGCAACCTACGGTATGATGGAAGTCGGAAACGCGATTAGGGCTGGGGCAGCTGAGTCAATGCTAATTTTATCGGAAAAAACCAGAAGTAAAGAGGGCAGAAAATTGATGAATCTAGCAGATAGAAACAGAACCTCCATAATTGAAGTCTCTTCACATCATCATGGAGGCGAGATGCTGGCAGGTCTGGGAGATATGGCCGTTGTTCTACGATATCGGCTGACATAAATTCTTTTAGAGGGGAGGGTGTAACACGAGCATGATGCCAGGTATGGGGCGTATGAATCCCCGAATGATGAAAAAATTGCAAAAACAATTGCAGAATTCAACTGAGGAGATTGATGCTACCGAGGTTATAATCAGGACCAAAGAAAAAGAATTGTATTTCAGTAACCCCTCTGTAAGTGCAATGAATCTAATGGGGCAGCAGACCTATCAAATTGTTGGAGAACCTCAAGAAAGAGGTTTGGATGGAGAGGATGAAAATACAAGTATACCGAATGAGGATATCGAACTAGTAGCTTCACAAGCCGGGGTGTCTCAAGAGAAGGCCAAGGCCGCACTCGAAGAATGTGACGGAGAACCGGCAGAGGCGATAATCAAGCTCATGGGAGGTTAGGATGGATTTTGCAGAAACTGATGAGCAGGCAATGATTAGGGATATGGTACGTGATTTTGCCGAGACCGTAGCAGGCCCCAGTTGCCGTCAAAGGGACAAGGAACAAAGACCTCCAATCGATGAATTCAAGGAATTTGCTGGACTCGGATTTGCGGGAATGACGATATCCGAAAAATATGGTGGTCAGAAACTAGATGATATCTCAGAAGCGATTGTGATTGAAGAATTGTCCAGAGTTGATCCTTCACTAGGGGTCATGGTTGCGGTTCATGTAGGGTTGTGCTCTATGACGATTGCACTGAACGGGAACGAGGAACAGAAGAAAAAATACCTGCCTAAACTGGCTTCGGGTGAACATTTGGGAGCCTACTCTTTGAGTGAGGCGGGGTCTGGTACTGATGCTGCCGCAATGGTTGCCAAGGCTACTGAAGACGGTTCGAATTTTATCCTAAATGGTGAGAAAATGTGGGTAACCAATGGCACCACAGCTGACCTTTTCGTGGTTTTTGCCAAGGTGACCAATGATCCTGAGTATGGTAAGAAAAAGCATGGTGGTGTAACTGGTTTCATCATAGAGAAAGACTTTGAAGGTTTCAAGATAGGAAAGAAAGAAGACAAACTGGGAATTAGGTCCAGTGACACCTGCACTCTAATCCTTGACAATTGCAAAGTTCCTAAAAGGAATGTGCTGGGAGAGGTCGGAAAAGGATTTGCAATCGCAATGAACGCCTTGGATAATTCAAGAATCGGAATAGCTGCCCAAGCTCTTGGAATTGCACAGGGCGCATATGAGACTGCTTTGAAATATTCAAAGGAAAGAGAGACTTTTGGAAAGCCCATAGCAGCTCATCAGTCAATCGGTAATTATTTGGCTGAAATGGCTATGCGAATCGATGCTGTGAGACTACAGGTCTACAAGGCAGCATGGTCTAAAATGAAACATTATGAAGAAAATGGTGATAGACACACGTTGGAGGCTTCATTCGCAAAGCTAAACGCTGGTGACACTGCAATGTGGGTGTCTGAAAAGGCCGTTCAGATCCTGGGTGGATATGGATACACTACCGACTTCCCAGTTGAAAGGTTCTTCAGAGATGCGAAAATAACGCAGATATATGAAGGAACGCAAGAGGTTCAGAGATTAGTCATTGCTCGAGAAATTGGAAAGTCGTAGAAAAACTTTTATCAGTGTGTTTGTAACCCATATTACAGGCTGTTTTAGTCTCAAATATTTAATGGGGAAAACGAAATGCTTTTAGGAGGACCAAAAGAGAAGGATGATAACGAAACGCGTGTCTCGATTGTACCTATTTCTAA
>DQOP01000095.1 GCA_015658585.1 Candidatus Poseidoniales archaeon
TGATGCAACTGTCAATCGATTCTGGTACGGAATCTCCCAGTTCTACCAGGCGATCGGCCAGATAATCGACCAAGGCCTGATTGTTACGTAGTACCGAAAGTACTGTTTTGAAGTAAGTCGTTGCCTGTTCTACCTGTTCTTCTCTTGTTTCGGCTGCGGACTCGCCGAACCCATCAAAAGAAACATCATATTTGGTGGAAAAATCTTCCTTGGTCTTCCAGAACAATTCAGAGTTACGTTTGTGAGGTACTCCATGTGATTTCTCGTCAAATACATAGTAACCACGGCCTTTACGTGATTTAGCATATATCATCTTTGGAATATTGTTTTTGGCTTTACCGACCAATAGATCATAATATGCGGTCGTAAAGGATTCCCAGTCCTCAGAATCATCGGTACCCTCAACATGCCATCCTTTGGTCTCAAACAGTTCTTGAGGAGTTGATTTGACTATAGAACTGAAGGGACGGCTGTCAATACCATAGTCGTTCCAATCTATGTAGTAAACTATGTTTCCAAGACCCAGACCCCAAGCTGAATTCAGAGTCTCATGGGTAGCGCCTGTACTCAATCCTCCCTCACCCTCGAAAGCAAAGACCTTGACTTGATCCGTACCCGCCAATTTATGGGCCAAAGCCTCTCCGGCTGCAGGAGGAGACCCATGACCACTAGGGCCCGTATTGAATTTGAAGAACAGGGTCTTACCTTCCATCTCGGCATGGCCTGGTAATCCCTTGTTCCTGCGGAGCATCAAAAGATCCTCCCACGTCAGCTGAAACTCCTCACTGTTCCTGACCAGATACTTGGAATCCTGGGTCTGTTCGTATTTTATTCTGAGAGACTCATTGAGAATCGCCAACGTGGAGTAGACCAAGGGATTATCGTGCCCTGCTACTAGCACAAACCTGTCTGCAAAACGTTTGGAGGGATCTCTAATGTCCCATCTCATGGCACCAGACAACAGTGTTATCAGCATTCCCTGCACTTTCGAACGGGAACCTCCTGGGTGACCACTCTGACTAAGGTTTAGGGATATGTCTATGCATTGATCAATTAAATCCTTGGTGACTTCCCAGTATTGATAATTCTGCTTTAACACTGAAGGATTATCCATAACTCATAACCAAGACCATAGATGTGTTTTTGAAGTTTCTGCTAATCTTCAACCTGACGAGCCAGATATCCTCTTGAAAAGAGGGTCTGGACTATGGCCCACATCATAAAAAAGACCAAAACCGACAATGCTTGACCATAAATCGTATTGTATTCAATCGAATTACTGAAACTGTAAGGCAGGATTTCTCCCAAGAAATTGTGGAACAGGAAGGCCAGAGAGGTCAGACCGATCGCTAGGGCCAATGTAACTATCAGAGTACGAAGGAACCATTGCAAGACCGTCTCATATTCTCTGGAATAATGCATTATCCTTGCCAAGCGACTGTACCGAACCTGACCATAACTCAATTCCAGATACAGCATAAAGGAAAACACAAAACCGAGAATCGGATAAATCTGTTCATTGGTATTGCCAGATAAGCCAATGGGCATCACCAGGATTAAAAATGCTGAGAACACTTGATTTCCAATACTATTATCCCAGATTCCAACAACACCCATTGCAACAGGAAGACCAATCCAAGTCCACAAGAACAATTGCTGTGTAAGTTCATAAGGCACTGGATCATACTTTCTAATGGACGCTATGAATACGGAAATGATTACCACTAAAACTGTGAACAGGGTATAATCGTATACTTTCTTGTTCATTCCTAGAAATAGATACACAGTTCCAATGAACAAACCCAGCAAAATACCGGCAACGATGGAATTGTTGAGATTTGTCAGTACATCATTACCATACATTGCACTAACAAAACTATTCGTTGCCCGAAAGAACAAGGATTCATCAATCGGATTTATGACATAGGCCAGACCAAGGCACAATAACAAGGAAAATGTCGCTACAGCTTGCATAAAAGCTAGACTACTGTTAGTATTCATCAGCGGATCACCTTCGCTAAAGAGACTGATAGAACTGTGTCGGGATCCCAACGCATAGCCCTTGCACCCAGCGAACGGGCCTCTGAGATTTTATTATCCAATGATGCTGAAGCGGTAAAGTAGACAGTTGGAGATATTATGGCTGAATCACGATCGTAATCCAGAGTATCCGGAGCAACGAGGGTCAGCTTGAATCCTCTAGCCGTGATCTCCCTGAGCGCAACTGTACTGGTCGGGTCCGTCTCGAGTGTTGAAACCACCAACACGGGAGACCTTGGTGTGAAATTGCGCAAATCTCCTAGCACGGTATGAAGGCCAAGAGAACCTGCTGGCTTGACCTCGGCAAGAGCTGTCAGAATCCTGTAAAGATGACGCTCTCCAGTATCTGGGGAAATGACATTCACAGTTTCACCATATGTGATAAGACCAACCCTGTTACGGCTTTTTAGGAAGAAACTGACGAGAGAAGCAACGGCACGACAGGAATAATTCAATGGGTTTCTCAATACAGTTCCAGTCCCTGTTATCTCTCTGGCATCGAGAATAATCATGACATCCGAAATATCTTCCCTCTCAAACTGATTGACCATCAGCTTTCTGGTCCGTCCAAATACACGCCAATTGATGTTTTTGAAATCGTCCCCCGGAAAATATTCCCGGATTCCATAGAATTCACCACTATTCCCAATCCTTCTTAGTGGCATGGCACCTTGATACATCTTTGGAAAATCCGTGGAAAGATCGATGCCCTCCATCTGCTCAATCTGTGGTAAAACCACTAAACTGGACTTTGATTCGACATCCGCCTCATAATAGAATAAGAAGGAAGGATTGTAAATCCTAAGATGAGGATTACCAAGACGATATTGTCCCCGGAGTCTACATTCGAGAGAATATTTGTTAACTACCAAATCATCCTTATGAAGCCGGATAATCGTGTGATTCAGGCCCTTCGTAACTTCTATCTCGGACGGTAAATTGTCATAAACCTCAAGAAAACCAATAGAACGGCCCTTGTTCTGAATAACTAGATCAATACTTACCCCACTATTCTCAAATACCTGGTCATCATCAAAATCGCGTGTTATCTTGACCTCTATCGGACGAGTATTAACCAAACTATGAATTGCGACAAAGCCCAATACGGTAGTTCCTAATAGAAATAATTGAAGATTGTTGATGAATGGAGCGAAAAGAACCAGAATAGTGCCAAAACCAACGTAAAAGACAGCCTTACGTGTCCACATGTTATTCCACGGTTACGGCCGGGACTTCAACTGTCATCAATAATTCAGAAATAATCTCTTCCACTTTAACACCTCTGATACGAGCTTCAGGCTTAAGGATAACACGATGGCCTAGAACTGGGATAGCTGCTCTTTTGACATCGTCTGGTACAACGTAGTCTCTCCCGGACAAAACTGCTAATGCCCTTGAAAGTTTGAATAGGCCCAGACTTCCACGAGGACTGGAACCAACTGCAACCCTCGTATCTCTACGGGTTGATTGAACCAGCTCAACCATGTATTTCATAACCTCTTTCTTGACATATACCTCTTCAATTGATTTATGCATTTCGACCACCTTCGCAGGTGTGGCCAGCGCCTTGACGGTGAAAGAATCCTTCTTTCGGTCGGCCCGGGCCTGAAGAATCCCGACCTCGACATCCTCATCAGGATAACCAACACCAATTTTTATCAGAAAACGGTCCATCTGTGCCTCTGGAAGAGGATAGGTCCCTTCATACTCGATTGGATTCTGAGTTGCCAATACTATAAAGGGACGAGAAAGCTTGTGGGTTGTACCCTCAATCGTTATCTGCTTTTCTTGCATGGCCTCCAACAGTGCGGCCTGAGTTTTGGGAGGAGCGCGATTTATCTCATCGGCTAATAGAATGTTACAAAATATAGGCCCTTTCCTGAATGTGAACTTGTTCTTCTCGGGATCATAGAAATAAGATCCGGTAATATCAGCTGGGAGCAAATCTGGTGTAAATTGAATTCTCTTGAAATCACAGCCCAAGATATCGGCCAGCGTGTTCGACATCAAGGTCTTGGCTAGGCCGGGATAATCCTCGAATAGAATATTACCATTAGCCAGGACACCAGCCATAAGTATCTCAATTGTCTGTTCCTTGCCAAGAACTACATTGGATATTTCATCGGTAATTACTTTGGCTGATTTATTCGTCTTATCAATTAGTTCACTGGCTTTTGTTTTCTTTTTGTCTTCTGTCAAATTACCACGCGCTCAATTTTTGGGCAATGTCCTTAAGGTCCTTTGGCCTTATTTGTTTAGGCGCACCAACAAGCACCTTAAAATCATCATCTAAGGGTATATTATAACTATTAAGCAGATCAGGGAGTATAGATATTCGCTCTTTTCGAGACTTGTCGTCAAATTCATAAATCTGATATCTTAGACGTAAACGTTCCAGAAATACTTCTTGAAGAACAAGGATACCATTATCCAGATTATGTCCATAGGAACGGAATGGGCGTGGTTTACGAATATCAAATATATGGAACAGGCGTTTGGGTTCTGGCTGGCGCAAAGACATGGCCATTGTAAAAATAATAACTGCAACCAGAACATTGAGTCTTATGATCTGAAGTACCAATGTATCCCCAGAAAGCAAGAAGTAGAAACCTAAAGCAGCCTGAAACAAACTGGCTCCGAATGATTCCTGTGTATGCCGTGATTCATCGAAAAGGACCTGGCCGTCTGTTCCAATAATCGATTCCACCAAATCTATCAGAAAAAACGAATTCTGATTCTCATTCCACATATGATTGATTCCTAAACTGGAATCAGAGATGAAAACGGCAGAACCGAGAACTTCGCCCTCCGAGCGCAAGCCACATTCAACACCAAGCTGAAATCCTGAAAGGGGAGCGGCCTCGTCATTAAGTGTTATAGCCCCATCATCGTCCGAATCAATCCACGAGTTCCTGGAAGTCGTCATAAAAACATTCTTGGTCCACTCAATGTTTGAGCTCCAGAGGTTTAGGGACTGGGAATTCAAGTCCTTGATTACCACGGGTTCATTCAACAA
>DQOP01000130.1 GCA_015658585.1 Candidatus Poseidoniales archaeon
GATTCATGGGCAATCACCTGCTGTGTGCGCAATGCTATCTGAACTGCCTTTTCTGAGGGCAAGGCCAGCGCCTCATCCATAGAATCGGTGTGAAGCGACTGAGTTCCACCCAGAACGCCAGCCATTGCCTGAATTGCAACTCTGACTATGTTAATCTCAGGCTGCTGGGCCGTAAGACTACAACCTGCAGTCTGAGTGTGAAATCTGAGAGTCCAGCTTCTGGGATCCTTAGCACCATACTTGTACCTCATATCATTTGCCCAGATTCTGCGTGCTGCACGATACTTTGCAATTTCTTCAAAGAAATCATTGTGAGCATTGAAAAAGAAACTGAAACGCGGAGCGAACTCATCAATATTCAAACCACGCTCAATGGCCCAATCTGCATACGCATAACCATCTGCCAGTGTGAAGGCCAGCTCTTGAACCGCAGTTGAACCGGCTTCCCTTATGTGATATCCGGAAATAGATATCGTGTTCCATCGAGGCATGTTTCTGGCCCCGTACTCAACCGTATCCGTGACCAGACGCATTGACGGGTGGGGGGGAAAGATGTACTCCTTCTGCGCGATATACTCCTTCAGGATGTCATTCTGTATGGTACCGCCCAACTTGGACTTGGGTACTCCCTGATTCTCGGCATTGGCTATGTACATCGCCCAGGTCATCGCTGCCGGAGAATTGATGGTCATAGACGTGGTAACCTTGTCCAGAGGTATATCATTGAACAGGATTGACATATCCTCCAGGCTGCTGACCCCCACACCACATTCCCCAAACTCTCCTGCCGCAAACGGAGAATCACTGTCATATCCATAAAGCGTCGGTAGATCAAAAGCGGTACTAAGCCCAGTCTGGCCCTGTTTCAACAAGTATTTGAAACGCTCATTGGTCTCCCTTGCAGAACCAAATCCAGCGAACATACGCATGGTCCACAGACGTCCACGGTACATTGTCGAATGGATTCCCCTAGTGTACGGAAATTCACCAGGGTATGAAATATCCCGGGTAAAATCAACATGGGCCGTATCTAGCGGAGTGTATAATCTGTCAACCTTCTGGCTGGAGGTAGTGATGAATTCCTCTCTACGTTCGGGGTGTTTGGCCAGAGCGGGTTCCAGAATTTCCTTCTTCCACTTCTCGTACACTTTTTGGTGATCCAAATCCACATGAACCTCGGATTTCCCTGGTTTTCCAGCATCGGTACCATCTATCAGCATTATTTCCGAATATTGTGCCTAAATAAGGATTTACCATAAACCGTGAATTATATATCCTAACCAGTTCTAGATGAATGGTCAGGAGATGGAGGGCGGCCGACGGCCTTGAGCTGAGGAAAGTCCCCTCTCCATGAGCAAAGCAGCCGTAAGGGGCCCGAGAGGGTCGGCAATGAAGCAGAAACGACACAGCCCCATCATGTGGAATGATCGTCTTGGACGTGACGTCGATGGAGGATTTGATGAAACGAACATCCCTGCTGGAGCAATTCCAAGTAACCGCGATGACCTGCTCGGGAGCGGTAGGTAGGAAGCATAGCTGAATGCCGCTAGCCGGAATTTCCGGGTAACAGAAAGGGGCTTACTCCCATCACCTGACAAAAATTTATTCTACCTATCTTACCGAACATAGCTATATAAACTGACCTCACTCCGCAGCGTGCATAATGGCAGTAGATCATTCGGATGAACCAAAATGCACGCAAAAAGGGACTGATTGGATCTCGTTCGAACCTAGTTCAAGCCCTAGAAAAAGAAAATTGGTAAAGAGAATCATCAAGAAAAGTTAATTCCCTATCTTGTAACTGGCAAACATTCCAAATACGATACCTAACGAATCAAATAGCACGTCAGTCGAGGACATATGGCGCCCCGGTACAAAACTTTGGTGAAATTCATCTAGGATTGCAAAAGAGATACCTATCAAAAGTGAGCCATAGAAAGGATGAAAAGTTAGTAATTCATCTGACGTAATTGATCTAAACAACAAAAATCCCAAGATTGAATATTCAGCCAAGTGGAAAATGTAATCTATACTATCTATACTATCTAGGTCTGATTTAGGAAGATCCTCCTGCGGAACATGGCTTAAGAAGGTTATCAACAACATATAGCCTATTGTGATTACTGTGTACGGTTTCACTACAATTTACCTTCTTTCATCAATTTCAAATCGTCTAAATCATTAGAATCAAAATTGTTAGGAGGTTCACCATCAATTTGATTGGCAATATCCTGACTCTCAATCGCCCAATACATGACTGAGTCCTCGTTGTTGGAATGGTTGGGATGATCGGGGTCCTCATGGTCGTGTGGTGATTCATATCCATTGTTGACCAAAGCCACCAGATGGCCATATTCATGCACTATTACCGATTTCTCAATATCTTCTGCAGATATAAGAAAAAAGGCTGCGTCCTCGATCTGCTCCTTGAAGAGTACAAAGGATGAACCCGTATAGGCCAGACCAAGGGTCTGGTCATTATCCTCATACTCACCATTGAGATACAAAATATGAATGATGAAGGTATTGCCGCTCTTGTATCTTTCCCGTTGTTCCTTCTCAATCGCTAGTATCTCCTCTAATGAATAACTGCTATCTGTGCTTCCAAAACCATTCTGGCTTACTGATACAGCCGTTTTGTCCGTGGTCTCCTGAATCCTCTGCTTCAACAGGTCCACTGCATCCGAATCAGGTGCATATTCCGTGACATAATTAATCTCGATATGCAATCTGGAATAGTCTGTGGACCGTAGGATCTCATATCTGCAATCGCCCGTCACATTTTCACAGGAAACCAGTTCTTCTTTCAAATCTTCCAGACAGCCCGGCGTAACAACAAGCATGAACACCAGAATGACTTTGAGACCATTCATACCATGATATTAACCAGACCGATTAAAAAGTTAGTAACTGTTCAGTAAATAGGACCAAGAACCAATCTTGGGTCAGGGTAGTCGAGCAAGGCCTGTGCCCTGTCCTCAGGTGCCACAACGCCGGGAAGGTCGTGTGTTTCAGGTTCCAACAGGGAGAGCTGAAGATGTAAATGTGGCTCCCATCCACCATTTTCATGGTGAGCACCGAACCGTGCAATTGTATCGCCAGCATTCAGGATCTGTCCAACAGATTTGTCCTTGACGGAGTCTGCATCCAGATGACCATACAACGCCCAGACAGTTGTCCCGGAGATATTATGCTTGGTAATTACAACATGTCCATAGTCGCCCGGTTCTGGATTGTAACCAAAATGGGAGACCTCTCCATCCATAAATACCATGCATAGTGTGCCTATTGGTCCACCAATGTCAACACCCATATGGATATTACGAACACCCGCGAAAATATCAGCATTGTACATGTTTGGACGAACCTCGTCGTATTTACCGATACTGAATTTGGTCCTGGAGGGTGTCCATAAGCCATCACTAAGATCAAGAACTGTGTATTTCTCTGGCAAGATTACCACAGGATGAAAATCACCAGTGTTCCAGTCAAACATGGACATCGTTCCCACCTTCATTCCAGATGGACATCCCCCGAGTACAAATTCACCAATTTACCGTCACTCAACACTTCGAGTGAACCATCAGAAGTTATTGATTTAGCAATCCCCGTAGCTTCGCCCCAAGAGATATCCCTGCCTAAAAGACAATCATAGTCCCTAAATCTGGAAATTATATCTTGATTGGATTTTTGTAGATTCCCTCTAAAAACCGTGGAGAAAGACTTCAAAAAACGATATTCATCCAGATCATGGCCAATACTGACCAAATTTGTTGAATTTGGAAAGGAAGGACTGTTGTTCAGATTTATTCCTATTCCTGCTACAGCAGATTTGCCGTCATCCTCACAAAGAATGCCTCCCACCTTCTTGCCATCCAGTATTATATCATTGGGCCACTTCAATCTCAATCTGTTTTTCAGCCCAACCAGAGTCTGGATTACACTAATGCCAGCAATGAAAGGCAATAGAGAATGGCTAGGTGAGATAATCGAGAGATATAGACCACCGGGAGGTGATTCCCAGACACGACCAGCACGGCCTTTTCCCCTGGTTTGTTGGAGAGCTAGAATACAATCATTACCTCCCGACGAATTGCTGGATAACCAGGTATTGGTCGAACTTACTTTGTCAACTATATGAATCACAGAAAGGCCCCAAGATCCATTTGCTTGATTTGCTCATTTTCAAGGGTGTCCTCTATCGCACCAAAGGCCAGTTCAAGCCTTTGCTTAACAAATGGTCGTGAACCATATTTTTCTGATATGTATGTTGCTATTTTCTTGTACTTGGATACTGAAGCCGGAGAAATATTAAGTTGCAGTTTACCTCCACAAGAACAAGTATCACTCAAAGGAGGACGTCTATACTTTTTAGGACATTTCTTGCACCTGACACCTTGTGTTGAGAAGGATCTAAGGTTACCTATGATATCCCTAATAAAATGTTTTTCAATTGTCTGTTCGGCAACATAAGCTGCGTCAGACGCTCGGGTTCTACTTGCTAGTTCAAGAGATGCCAGAGCCTTCTCACTCATGGAACCAAGTATGACATAGCGCGATTCTATAGGCCCCTGGTTTATGCTGGATGATTTATGGGTGAACCCATAATTCTCATACTGTTCTGGACTTTCAAGTCGCTGGGATACTGTGTCCAAAAGACTAGTAACGGCGTTTGGTTCTGATCTTTTCTCGGCATGGTTATAGAATTCCAAAGAATACTCTGTGTTCAATTCAATATTGTGGGCCTCGCTGTCTATCTCAGTAGGATCGATGCACGTTGATAGAACACGAGGGGTATCCATGGTCCCACCCCTAGTGCCTGGAACAAAACTATTGGAATAATTGAGAAGGCCATCCAACAAGAGCATAATCGAGTCCTCATCTCCATCGCAGTTACGTCTTTTTGCAGCATGAAGGAAGGGATGTCCATACTGTGCCTTGGCAGATGTGAAACCGATGAGGCGGGTAAGTACTCCTGCAGAGGTATGTGGACTTAGACAGATTAGCAGATCACCAATCAATTCCTCTGGGCTGGAATTTGGTTCAAGGCCATAAAACGGTTCCATACCATACAATCGGGATAGTTCCTCATCCACGAAATTGGAAACCTTGACCAACCAATTGCCTGACCTTTCGGAAACTATCAGATCTTGTACCTTCATCTCCAGAAGCTGGTCACCTGACTCCAGAGGCTGACCATTCATGTCCTTAAGATAGCCCAATTGCTTAGCCTTGTCAACTGTTAAACCGATCTCCTTAGGATAAAAATGAGTTATCGGTAGATCAATCATATCATAACGCAAAGTCCCGTCCTTGTAAACCCTAAGATCATATTTTGCCCGGAGTATCCCTTTCTCCAGACATTCCGGGACTTTCTGGACTGACATGAGGCCTTTGACACCCTTTATCTTGGGTAGGATCCCTGTTCGTGTATTGTTCATCGCCTTGGTGATTAATTCTGATACATCAACCGAACGTCTGCGGGCTTGATCTTTGACCATAGTCTGTGTTTTACAGCAGTGAATCGATACTGTCTCCTTCCGACATTCCTTGCAATATCGTAATTGTGTCTCCACCTCAATTATACCAGGTCTGCCGCGGGAAAAGCCACGTTTACTGCTTGACTTGAGTGCCGTATTTACTAGTCTTTGGGAACCGCCAGCCTCACCCAAAGGGAATAGAACGTTTGGCGGAGGCTTCATACGGCGTTCCTTGGCCTTTTCAGGCCGCCCCATGCTAGCACCAATCCGGGTTGGAGCTCTATTTTTTATGATGACGCCGGACAAATGGGAGATTAGGGCCACTGAATCCTCAGTATCAAGCACATCCATACTTGACTCTAGAGAATTATTTTTCACTTCCAGACCCAGAGTATGAAACAGGGGTTTTACTCCATCCTCTAAAATGATTGAATTGTCACTAATCCTGAAAAATATACCTAGTCTCAGAAATATTTCCTTGTAGACCAAGGGAAATGAATTATCCTTTACCCGTTCACCATTCCGGATTAATTGATTACGGAGGTCGTTGATCTCTTTTGTATCCAAATCTCCCCAGTAGTATGTATACTTGGGATGCAACGGGACTTGATGGTGTTTGCTAAACTCCAGAAGGGATGCAAAATCAAATTCACCATCGTAGGCATCAATCTGTGAATCCTTTATGATTGCATCCCACCAGTCAATACACCAGCCTGAAGGTTCCAATGGATGATTATTCTCTATGAATTCACCAACGGGGACGAGAATTTCACCAATATCTATTATCCTATCTATTTGGTCTACTACTATCTTGGCCTTTTCATAATCGTCCAGTCTAATGAAAGTTCCGTCTTTGAGAAGAACGGATGGGCCTTCTATGGAATCACAAGGTGTAGCGGCAGTGGCCTTACCCGGAAGTTGAATTTTTATTTGAGTACCTATAGCTGCAAAGGAATCGAGAGCCAACATAGTGGAAGGGTGAATTGACATGGACGCCAAACCTGCCAAACGTGTTCGTCCATATCTTAGACGAAAAGCTCCAGGTTTATCCGGAAAGGCGAAAATTGGGCGTCCTGCTAGGACATCCTTAAGATATTTATGTTCCTTAACATTCCCTAAAGTAGTTTCACGCTTCTTCTCTGTATAGGTTCGCAAGAAATCCCATCCACTTATCCCCAGACGATCGACATGCTTGAGTACTTTAGCTGCCTTGAGACATAGCCCCTCTGCCAAGACCAGACAGGCTCCTCCCCGAAGAGAGTTGGTCTCGACACGGGGAAGGTCACGATTTCCAGCAACTTCTATTCGTTCAGTGCTCTCTCCTGTTATACAAATAGGACATGACTTGGCTATCGTATCTATCTCATTCGAACTGGGAACATATTGTAGATTGACTGCCCTCTTGTAGAGCGGTATCTCTTCCTTGTATCTTTCAATCTCGGCTGGTGTTGGTATATACGAATCAAGACCTAGTTCACGCCTGACCACATCTGCGATCAGAACCGATAACGCCTGAGCAGTGCCTCCTGCTGCCCGAATGGGGCCTGCATAGTATATGGCCGCGCACCTGGTATTATTCTGATTGATCATGGTACTGACCCTGACCACTCCCTCGGTAGGGGCCACGAGCACACCCTCGGTAAGGATTGAGAGTGATGTTCTGACCGCTTGTTCAAGGGCCTTCTCAATACCTTCACTTCGGAGTTCGCCGGCTAATTCCTTAGCTAGAATCAAAGCCGTGGATTCCCTACCATTATTCTTGGCAACCGCACGAATACGCGGGGCAATGCCAGGAGGGCCAACTTGGGCCTCAACTCTCTCAGCAAGGTCCTTGGCCCGTGGTATCTCAGGTTCAAGAGCCGGATCAAATCCAGCTTTCCTGGCCTTCGAAACCAGATTGTAACAATCATCAGCTCTCTTTTCTAAATCACCAAAATAGGATTTCATTTCATCCGAAGCGACAAGGACCACGAACCAGTATTGAATGCCTATTATTATCCTATTTCCCAGTCCTAGGAACCATAGCTGTCAATGAATATCGAGCGATAGGCAGACGCACTAGCCCGTATACCTGCAACCAATATCCCGTATGAGACAACGGCAAAAATTAGTCCGGCAAACAAGCCCATACTATGATTCCAGAGCATTACAGTAGCAGGAAGAATTAAAAGGACAGAAGAAAACAAAGCTGAATTGCCCATCAGCATGAATTGTACCAGAATATCAGGATTTCCTCTATCACTTTCATCAAAATTAGCAAATGCACTTCCTGACCAGATTCCTAGGCCTGTATTACATAAAATCAGAATTATCAGACATTCTCCAAAGAATAATGTAACTTTGAGAGGGAATTGAGCCAGAATACAAATGGGAAGCCAGATAGCCAACAGACCCGGTAATGCCATCATCAACAAGGCCACTGCTTTGCCTTTCATTATTAAAACAGATTCAACAGGATTCGATTTCATAATCCATAGACGTTTCCCTTCAACACCCAGAATTGTAGAACCCAGCATAGTGCATTGAAGTAAAGCACCCAAGTACATACTTATGGCCAGCATCCCTGGATAGTATAACTTGGGAGGAAGGTCACCGACAGGTTCGGTTGGGAGGCCAACCTTGTACCACCAGAAAATCAAAAGCGCGGCTATTGAAAATGTAGAAAATGCAGAACTTAGAACGTCCCGTTCCCTGATAGAGGACGTCACTTCTTTAGAGCAGATAGAAGAAACACGAACTCCAAATACAGGCTCAAGCCATTTGAATTGAAGAATTCTGAAGGGATGCTTATGGGACGAAGAATTGGTCTTATGAGACTCAAGAGCCTCGATAAAAATCTGATCCATATTATAAAAATAAATCATCAATACCAATAAAGTGGCTGAGGATATTACTATAGCCGTATCAGGGGCTGCGTGTGATCCATTGGCTATAAACATCAGAATTATTAGAAAAGGAGATAGTGTAATCAAAAACTTGAATTTACGTGAGAATGGATGCAGGGAACCAATAATTGAGAACATAAAACCACACAGAGGTGACAATATGGAGAATATGAGAAACAGAATCAAGAAATCTTGAGGTAGAAAAATATTAGTGTTGGTAACATAATTACCTGTCACAAAAATCAACAGTAAGGAAGCCGACAGAAATAAACTTGGAACAACAATCGATAACAGCATACCATTCATTATCTGTCTTGCACGAATCGGTTGTACCAAATGCATATCCATGGTCTTGGATTTGATTATCTTGCGATAAGTGGCTCCTGCTGACCGAAGCGTGAATAGGGCGAAAAATATCACCAGTATAGTCCCATAACCCTCATTTGACCCCTCCGGAAATAACTCTGGATTGTCGATAACAAATTTAACAATACGTATACAGGCAAACGAGAATATCATACCAAGCAAAACTATCAACATGGTGGCTGCGAATCTCTTCTTTATGGATTCTACATTGCGCCTTATAGAAGATTTGAATTCAGCTTCAAATATAGCATAAGAGACGCTCATCTGTATGCCGGGTTGGTACCCAAAGACTCCAATGTCCTATTCTTCTTGGTAGATTTCTTGTACAAACTATAACATTCTGAGCAAAGATTGACTTTACGACTCGAGCCCGGAAGATCCAAGACTCCTGATTTCTCAGCCCTCTTTCTTGGCAAAGAACGTTTAGGTGTTTTGCCACAATCTCTTTGGCTGCAAACATCTTTACCTCCAGTTGACAGCGATATCTCTCTGTGTTTCATTATAGCAATATGGAACTTGTCATACTTAAAACATTATTGACCCTATTTTTCCATGGATAGGCCCACAGAATGAGATATCAACTCGCCACATTTGGCACAATAATTTATGTTTTCATCAGGAATTCTGTAACTGCATGAAGGACATTTCCTTTCTACCTTAGAGGATGGTTCATTGCCTCCTTTTCTAAGATTAATAATATATCCAATAGCCAACAAAACCAAAATCACCGTCTGGCTATAACAGACCAATTCTTCAAATTCCACGGATGTGTAAAGCATATGGACTTTAACACTGTCGCGAGGTCTACTGCAATGTTATATCTGGCATAAGAGGGCGAGCCGCAAAACCTTTCAGTGCAAAATTGCTACCTTCCCCAACCCGGCATACAAACAAATCACGATGGTGCCGTATCAATCCAAATTCGTCCAATGATGAAACTCCACCACAAATTTCCATTGCCATGGTCAGATGATCCGATGCTCTGCGGGAACACTCTATCTTGACCTTGGCTGCTGATTCTCTATCTAAGGTGTCATTGTCATATCTATTAGTCAAATCAATCAACCACGTCAGACCCTGCTCCAAGGTTATGTCCATATCGATGATTACGTCCTGAACCCTCTGGAAAGTTCCAATCGGAACCCCGAATTGTTCCCTTTCCTGAGAATATGTTCTGCATTTGTCAAGAGCAAATGCAAGAGATGCCAAGGACATTCCTGCTATGAACAGACGACCTCCGTTCAAACTCTGGGCCATAACCTTGAAACCCTCATTTTCCTTGCCAAGAATTGCATCACCAGGTACTCTAACATCATCAAATGCAATGGAACCTGTAGAAGACTGACTCCATAGATCCTTGCCGGCCATTTCCTGATAAGAAACATTTGGATCATCCATGGGAACTATGAAACAGGTCGTCCTGTGACCTGGTTTTGATTTCGGGTCCGTCATAGCGTGTACGACGACATGACTGGACCATTTGGCATTGGTCGACCAGCATTTTTCTCCTTTGATTATCCAGTCCTTTCCTTTTTTCTTGGCAGTAACCTGTGGATTAGTTGCGTCGGAACCTCGTCCAGGTTCTGATAGTCCAAATACGAACATGCGCTTTCCACTTGCCAGATCGGGCAGGTGGTCCTGTTTTTGCTTGTCCGTTCCAAATAATTGCAAGGGTTTGGTCCCCAAAGACGTGGCCGCACCAGGAGTGATCGCCAAAGACTGGGAATGATAACCAAGTGCCAGACCCATCAGGATCAGATCAAGCTGGTTACCTCCTTGTCCTCCATAATCCTCAGAAACGGTAACGCCAAAAAGTCCCATCTGCCCCATCTCTTCAATGATCTCATCTGGTATCAACTGGTGGTTCCGTTCCCAATCAAGATAATTAGGTTCTATTCTTTCTTCAGCAAAGTCACATACTGCCTTGTAGAAAGTCATTGAATCCGGTGATATCAATCTTTCCAGATAATAGTCCAAACGGCGTTCCATGGACTTGTCACAAAGATATCTGTTAAAGTGGTTATTGCCCCGTCGATGTGACCTTTGATTTACTACTTTACACCCCTAGACTGCCGATTACCATAAAAATGGCTAAACCGACTGAGGGTTTTTATGCTACCTGCACAATCTTCTAATGTGAGCGACTGGATTAATTGCGGAACCTGTGAGGAGCAGTTCGAGATTAACCAGGTATTCTACCGTGACCTGGGCTACTGTTCGCGCTGCCGCCGGCACATGACCGCCCCTGATCTTGAACTGCTCTGCGCAGCCGAGGCAGCCGTCGCAGGGTACGGTGATGGGCGCATCTCCCGCAACGACCTCCAAGACATCATAGCCATCATCCACGGCACCGGCTGGTTCAGCCCAGTCGAAAAGGCGACTCTAGACCACATCCACGACAACTATCGTTTTACCAAAGCCGCCGAGCGGCTCTACCATAGCGAACTCGAGGACTGGCCCCGATAGGAGGACTTCGAACCATTATGCTTGTAGCGCCAGTGGGTTTAGGGTTTTCACAGAAAGGGTTATCGTGACCGGCCTATTGCACCACGTGGTGCTTCAGGCTCGTAATCTACCTGAAGTTCGGGTGGCCATTCCCTGGGACTATCATCCACACCTTGAAGAATTATGTACCCAATTATCATCAGTAAGAAGAGAAATGCAATTGCTGCTGGTCTCCCAAGACCTAGTACATCCACTATTATCCCCCATGACAAAGGACCTATAATAGTGGCAAAGCGACCAACCATGCTGTACAGTCCGTAGAACTGACCTATGTAGCGAGGAGGGGTCAGAACCAGCATGTATGGTCTATCGGCACACCAGGTACCACCTAGCGCTATCCCTGCCAAGAAAGGTGCAAGCCAAATCATCCACGTTGGTAAACCCAACCAAACCGTAGAAATGAGCAATGAAAATGTGGCAAACCAGACCCATAGTACCAAATTCAATGTGGTTTTAGGTCCGATTATATCAACCAAATATCCCCAAAGAAATCCACTAACTATGGCACTGAGAACCCCCATTAAACTATATAACGTAATTTCATAGGTTGTCATACCAAATTCCTTACTGACATATATTGCCGCAAATGCAACAGATGTATTGGCTGCATCAGTATAGAAAACACGGCCAACAAGGAATCTGGAAAGTCCGGGGAATTGGTCAAGCATTCCTAATGTTTTTTTTAACTGTCTGAAAGTCCCTAAAACTGCAGTCTGAATCGAGCCTTCCCTGAATAAAGAGGTTGTGGGTGTGGAGATAAAACCAAAAAGACAGATCAATGCGACAAGACCGAGAAGTGTACCCATGTTAACACCAATCGGATCTCCTATTATCCAAACATTCAGTAGACATAATAGCGCCATAATAATCATCAAACCGGGCCAAAAATTGTCATTCGGGGTTTCCTTTACAAAAATGAAACAGGGAATAGAAAAAATCAGGAAAAGCATGGCTGTAGCTTGAAAGACTGTTTGGAAAGGGAAACCAAGAATTTCAATGAGAAGATAGCCCGCTCCAAGTCCTATCAGCGAGCCCACATATCCTATTCCTATACCAATACCGCCAATTCGACCCCGATTACCGGGCGTGGAGATGGTTGCTAATGTCGAATCATAAAAAATAAGGCCAGCCTGATAGAAATAGTTGGCAACTATAAAAAAACCCAGAGAAACCAGTAGTATTGTTCGTTTGTCCCATCCTGACTTCTCGTATCCCAGTAATGCTGTAAAAGCAACACACAAGAGGGTTGTGTAAAACAGAAAGGGCATACGCCGTCTAGCCTGGTCCGAGAGAGCCCCGATTATGGGTGCCGTCAGGAAGACTAGAAGCATCGATATCGAATTTGCGTACGCATAATCCGAGTCCGTGCCTCCTATGCTGTCGCTAACAACCCATAAACTAAAGTAAAATGAAACAATCAGAATAGAGAATATTGTATTTCCAAGATCGTAAAAGGCCCAGGAAACAATACTGAACATTGAAGTTTTTGTGGTTATAGGTTCTTTTGGTTTTTTTCTTTCTACGTTAAATTCACTGATTTTATCTTTAATCTTCTTTGGTGCGTCTAATATCTTCTTTATCCCATATTTGGGCTTAATGAAACCCGTTTTATTATCTCGGTCCTGATCATCATGAGCACGGCTCATGTCTATTATTGATTGTGCATAGAGTCTAACGATGATTCTGGCAATTTTTTCCTCAAACGTTCATCTTCAGCCCTAGCATCAGCACGTCCTGCCTCGATATCTACTCTGTAAAGCAACACTGCACCTATCAGAAGAAGCAAAGATATGCTGAAAATTCCAACACGACTGTCATATACAACTGACATGAAGAAATAGATAGTGGGGCCCATGAATGCAGCTACTTTGTTAAAGAATCCAAAGAAACCAAAGAATTCAGTACTGCGGGTTTTAGGTACAATTTGACCAAATATACTACGGGCAAGGCCCTGCGAGCCACCTAAAAGTGTACCCATCAAACATCCAAGAATCATAAATTGAAGAAATACTGACAATCCAAGCGGTTCCCAGATATTACTTCTAGCCCAAATAGGTATGAAATCAAGAGAGCCATCACCGAGATTAGTAGGATGATCAACGCCAACCGAAGCGGTTCCATCCAATTCTCCACCATCAACACTTGTGCTGAACCTTGTATCATCAACAGAGGCTATGAATGAGCTAATGTCATCGTTGACAACTCCATCAAGAAGCACCTTGTTTGGTTCATCTTCAGTCTCTCCCCAAGCCCATTCCAAAGTGTCTAACATTTGATTTTCACTAGTTGGGAGAAGGTATGACCACTGCTTTGCCCATGCCTGCTCGTCAAATTCTTCGCCTACATAATCCACTTTTTGAGCTAACTCATGTATCGACCAAGACACATGGACTGTGTATCTTTCTTCACTCTCATTCCACTCATAGAGGATGTCATGCTTTTCATGCGATTCTAGTTCGAGTGGTGCAAAGGCAAGTGCGGCAAAACACAAAACAACCCATCCTGCAATCGAAATAAAGAGGGCTCTTTTGGTTCCTATTCTATCTGCAATCTTAGTGAATATGATTGCAAAAGGTGCTGCAATAAATTGAATGGCTAAAATAGTAAGCATTAGACC
>DQOP01000068.1 GCA_015658585.1 Candidatus Poseidoniales archaeon
CCATATAGTTAATCAGGCGAGGGCGTACTAAGTCAGCTCGACGATGAGACACTCGTGTAGGTGTCCGCTGTTCGACAACCGCGCTCGACAACTTCTCTGCCCCTTTCTTAAGGCTTTCGATAGAGAGTTCACGAGATACCGATACGTCAACCCTATACGTTTTCTCACAAACTGTGTTTTTTAGTTGAGCAACTCTGGATCTCGGTACTATTTTTAGATTGGTTATCTTTATGCGATCCTTATATGATGAATTTACCTCTTCAGCAATATTAACCAGATCGAGTTCTCTCTTTTTGGGCCGCCTAAGTTCCAGGACAAAGGGGCGACCATCGCCTAGCATCGCAGCATCGATGTCCTCACGGCCCATACCATGGAACAAATCTTCATTAGACAAGCTAACTTCAAGGAACTTTTTAGCAATCAAGGACTGTATGGAATCAGGATATAATTGTCCAGTATTATTGCATTTCCGACATCCGACTCCTTTACAACTGCCACACGGCCAGCGTGTTTGGGGTATTGTCCTATCAAATTTGTTGTAATTCCCCTCAATAAATAGAGATTTTATTTCTAATTCAACAGTATCATAGCGGGTATCGACAATAGCAACGGCATCCGGACTGTCAAGTAATGCATCGATACCTGATTTATTGTATACTCCTATCCCTATCTCCCGATTTAATTGGGACTTAATAGATTCACTTAGTCCTTCCCCAAATATAGACTGGAATTCTATCTCTTTCTCCAATATCTCATTGTCAACTATGGTGCCTATCTTGAAAGTGGAAAGTGAAAACTTGGAGAAATCCTCTAAAACCATTTCAATGAAATTCTCTATATCTCCAATCAGTCCATCACAAATCCTACATTCGGGCTCGGCACAAATAAGGTCTTCCAGAACTGTATCTTCCTGAAGTTCAAATTGATTCAACATCTCTAGACCACGTTCCCGATTGTCCAGACCAAAACCTACACGCCCCACCGTCCTTCCTAGACACGAAATACAGAATGGGGCAAAGGATTTTATTTTTTTAAAATCAAACATTCTGTATTGACTCCCTAATTTCCATTGCCCTTTCAGGAATATCAGTAACAATAGAGTGAATGTCTTTACGTAACAATGTTCTCAAAAGATCATCATCGTTGACAGTCCAGACTTGTATGGGAATCTGCATCTTACTCAATTTTGTCATTAGCCCTACTTCAAATATCTTATAATTGGGTGAAAGAAAATCGGCGCCATCAACAATTACACTCGAACCCGTAAAAGACTCTTTCAGAACATCAACGAATTGGGACATCTTCCACTCTTCGCCCATCAGTAAACCAGTATAGACTCTGCTATCTATTTCTTTAATTCTTTTAATCACTTGACGGTTAAAGGATTTCATAATGAAATCATCATATTCAAAATAGTCCAGTAGAATATTGATAACTTCATTTTCATATCCTGTTTCCTTGAGATCAACATCCACTTGGATCTTCCCCTTTGCTGACCGGAGAACTTGCTTCAGCGTAGGAATCAGAGAATCCATTTCAGTTACCTCAGAAAAAGACAGAGACATAAGTGGTTTATCACCAATTTCAGCATCGTGAAAGCAGACAATCTGGCCATCTCTGGTACGGCGGACATCAAATTCCACCATGTCTATGTTAAAGTCAATTGCATCTCCTATTGATTGTAACGTATTGTCTGGGCTTTCATTAGAAGTGCGGCCTCGATGGGATATTATCTTGGTGACCATACAGTATAAGGGCGCTTACGCACCATGTTTAAATAGTGTGAGTAGGTGGCAAACAGATTATCATGGAAAGTGATTCTGAAGATTCTGAACCGAGCAGTGGCACATCGGGAAGGATAGAGGATTTGATTATAGATTTGGGTAATGAACGTTTCATGATCAGGCATGAAGCCCTACAATCCCTGAGAGAAATGCTACCTTTACATGAAAGGGCGATATCTGCTGAACTGGTGAGATGGATTCAGCTATACGGGAAATCTGACGCAGGCGGTAGTGCCTCATTTATCAATAAAGCCGCCTTGGAACTGTTTCAAGAAATGACCGAAATGGGCCTTGAACCTCTAATCAACGACGGACTTAAAAACGGTGATTTTTATGCACGGAGAACCGCCATGGATGCGATTGGGCGAACCAGAAGACTTTCCATTATGCCCTATCTCATAAATGGAATGAAGGATGAGGACCGATATACGAGATGGCATGCAGCCAAAGGACTTGGCCGATTCGCAGGATCGAATGATGCGAGAGAAGCTCTCGTTGGGGGATTATCCGATAGTGATCCTTATGTACGTAGAAGAGCGGGACGATCCCTAGAAAGATTTGGAGGTGTTGGTCCAAGCGAAGATAAAGTTGAAGGACCTATGGAAGAAGATGGTACAGGGGACATCGATGGTGATGGAATTCCTGATTCTGAAGATGATGAGCCAAGAAAGGCAGTCTATGATTCAATGACCGTAGTTCAATTGAAAGAAGCTCTGAAGAAGAAAGGAATGACTGTCTCCGGAAAGAAAGCAGATTTAATCGCTAGATTGAAAGAATGAAATTAATTTTCTTCAGATCTTTGTCGTGTACTCACAATTTGTAATTCGCCTTTATCGAACCAGAAAATATTACAGTAACGGCACCCGTCTACGGTCAACGTTTTCACCGTACTTATCGCGAGCTGCCGCAGCCAAAAGAATGGTGCCACCAACAAGCATGTCTACAAATGGAATAGGAATATATTGATGAACAGGCTTTTCAACATATTTCGCAACATGACTTTCATTGTAAGCCAACTCAATCACAACCATTTTCTTAGAACATTTAGGACAATTTAATAATCCTAGAGTACCAAAACTTAGGGTTTCTC
>DQOP01000044.1 GCA_015658585.1 Candidatus Poseidoniales archaeon
TCAAGATGAATTGCACGCGTTGCATACTTTGCCAATGACTCGTCGTGAGTTACCATAATAGTAGTAATATTCTCTGATTTGCACGCCTGGGTAAGGGCCTCCATAACTTTAGCAGACGTGCCTGAATCAAGATTGCCCGTTAGCTCGTCACCCAGTAGTAATTTGGGGCTTTTAGCGATGCTTCGCGCAATTGCAACGCGCTGTTGCTGACCTCCACTAATCTCAGAAGGAAAACGATTAATCTCACTATCCAAACCAACCAATCTTAGGACCTCTTTAGCCCGTTCCGCGTCACGCTGGCCTGAAAGCTCTTGGATTAGCAGCACATTTTCTAAGACTGTCAAGTCTTGTAGTAGATTAAAAAATTGAAATACATACCCCACGTTTTTTCTACGGAATGTAGTAAGATCCTCACTGTTTCCAGTTACAGGAATCCCATCGAACAAGTACTCTCCTGCCGTAGGTACATCCAGACCAGATATGCAATTCAACAGTGTCGTCTTTCCCGAACCGGAAGGTCCCAGCAAAATTATTCTTTCGCCTTCTTTGATGCTTAGAGTTATTCCATCCAAGGCCCTAATCGTCTCTGATGCCATCACATAATGCCGCTTGACATTGTTCAGCTGAATCATATTGATTCAGCCTATTTTCGATGGTTATTTAGCAGTTAGGTGCTAACCTTCAGAACCTGTTGAACCGTCTTCAGAGTCTGAACTGCTGTCGGAGTCTTCTCCTTCACCATTTTCATCAGGTTCTGCTTCAATAGCATTGACAACTTCACCGTAGTAATAATCAACGTAACTTGGCTTATTATCAGAAGGAAGTTCGACAAAACCCGTTCTTTCCATCGTATCCACGTTATGTGCGGTGACTCCTTTCTCACTGATGGCATAAATGTAGTCTCCTCCACCCATGAATATGCTACGCCTGACATCGGGAGTATCCCATGAATAACTGGAATTGTAGAAGGAGGAGTGATCGACCTCATTGTAAATTGTGAGATTCTCACCTGGTTTCGCATTTATCAGCATCAATTTGGATATGTATTCATAACCACTTGCATAATACAATCGGCCGTCAATCTCCTTGACATCCGAATAGTATCTTTGGGTTGACATTGGAATCGCCAGAAGACCGTCAGCTTCCCAATACTGGAAGGCCTTGTGTTCATAGGTCGCCTCACTGTAGGAATATGACCAGTCATACTCGTCTTCCGGTGCAGGGGTCAACCTGAGTGAACTTTCCAGTACCGGGTTTGAAAAGTCACTGACATCAAATATCGATATCTGGGTAACTCCCCATTCCAGACCATCCTCATCACCAGCAATTCCTATTGTAAGAAGATGGTTATCTCCCATAGGATGAATATAGGTGGAAACTCCTGGAACCTCAAGTTCACCAATGACTCGGGGATCAGTAGGCTCGCTAAGGTCTATAGTCCATAGAGGATCGATATTCCTGAAAGTCACAAGATAGGCCTTGTCGCCAATGAAACGGGCTGACCATATTTGCTCATCTTCTGCAATTCCGCCTACGTGACCTATGACGTCATACTGGGTTCCTTCCGTGTTAAGTCCCAGAACGAAGACGTGACTGGCCATTGGTTCAGGATCTTCCATCCACCACCTGCCCCACTGGCCTGTGGTAGAACAGATACGAATGTTCCCATTATACTCAGACAATGAGAATTGATCCTGAATAGTACCGTTTATCCGGCCACTGGCAATGTAATCTGTCTGGCCAGGGCTAGAAATATCAAAGACATGAATGTTTGTCATCTCTTCAAGTTGATTATCATCATCACCCCAGAACCACCATGAATCCCAAGCTGACTCAGCCATCACCATCACATCTCCAGAGGCATAGACGGTAGCCCAATTGCTCAGGATATGATCGGCATTGAAACTGAAAGTGTCCTCCAACAGATCAAGGGTCAATATCGATGTTACACCCTGTCCTGCACCATCTGCTGCAGCTGCAAAATTCTGGCAATTACCTTGTCCTGACTCTGAATACTTATGCGTTGTAATGTTAGAGCCTGACTTCTCATAAATGCGAGGAATAAGATTGTCCAATGAAGTACTGTCAATTATTTTATCGTTGTACTCTATTGTCTCATTCATCTTCTCCATCCACATTTTCTCTCTTTCTGAACTTTCCCAATCGAGATCCCAATACCTGTAATCAAATTCCAACCAGGTTCTCAGGCCATATATTTTCATCCACCCATAGGAGACCATACGGACTGTACCATCTGATTCCCTAGCTGTTTGATAGTCACCTTCGATGTAAAGTTCTCTGGACACCTGAGGAGAACTTCTATTGGTCAAATCCAATACTGTAATTTTAGTGAATGATGTTGTTCGATAATAATACTCATAATAATATTCCTCGTCTTCCCAATTTTCTTCGCGTTCTTCTTCTTCGGATTCTTTCTCATCGGATTCAACATCATCCTCTGCACGAGAGCCGGATTTACTTTCACTGGATGTTGTACTCTCCTTAACAGCTGGCTCGGGCTCGCCTTCAGATACAACAGTAACAGTCTCTGCCTTTTCTCTCTTGAACTCTGTTCTCAGATTATCGGCCAGTGGGTGCTCTTCTTCATAATAACTGTATACATAAACATTGGAATAGACCACTGCCTTGTCTCCCACTAGGAGCATCTCATTCGGACGTCCTTCAATTGAAATATTGGACAAATACGAAACATCACCAACTTCCGGGATCTCAAGAATATGTAATTTACCAGAGGGATAGACTCCCCAATCACTGTATCCTTGATTTACAAGATAAATATAGGATCCATCTGTCTTGACAAAGTCGGCCTCGTCTACTCCCTGTTCTTGATTATTGGTTCCTGAAAAATCTACTCCTTCCTCTCCTCCAGATGATGTTTTTTGGGATTCCGAACCCGCAGACGGGGGGGCTGAATCCATTTCCATGCCATCATCACTATCCATTGCCATCTCGAGTTCTCCAACCATCACCATATCATCTACCATTCCCCAACCACCATAGTAGTACGAACCGGTTCCCAGACTTACACGCATCTCCTCCTTGAGATGGTCTTTCAAATCAATCTCAAGATAACCACAGGAATCATAAGTTGATAAAGTCGGTGAACTACGAGATCTGTCCGAAAGAATGTTTTCTAGGTACTCAGATTGTGATTCTGTAAGGCCAGTATCCTGAGGTGTATCGTCATCAGGAATGTAAGAAGCCAGAGAAATACCAAGAATAATAACTGCAAAAACTGCAAAAACGCCAGAAGGGATACCACCAAAAGGTTCAGGTTGAGGCGAGGACAGGTCCAACATCGTTCTTGGGGTGTTGAACGAGGTACCAAAAACGTCGATTTTTTTAGCCATTGACCGGATTTCCTCTGCTCGCTTTTTTACTATTCAGAGGCTCTGGTAATTCCATCATTTTATCCAGACAACGTTTACAATTAACGTATCTGTTTTCCATTCTTTTCATCTGTGATAGCTCACCAGTTGTTAGTCCCCAACCACAAAGTGTTTTTTCGTGCTCTCCTAACATATGCCTTCTGCGCATAACTAAAATTTGGCTCCGTAGTATATAAAACAGTGCCAAAAAAAATTTTTTGGAAATCATCACTCCTCCTTCAATTCAATAGTGAAAAGCTTCAAAAGAGTAATTATCGATTCCTCAAGGACCGCATTGTCCTGAACCTCGGCCTGACTGAAATCAAGTTTGTACGCAATATTATCCACTAAAGCCTGAGTTATCACTTTCTCTTTTAGAAATTTGTATATGCCTCTATCCGAGAACGCTTTCTGAGCCATATATTTTGAATCTACAATAATCAATTGACCATTAGCCACTAACTTGTCAATATGGTAATCAACTAATTGTGAGGATATGTCTGCGACGTCTGCGATCTTTCTTTTGGATGCGGGCTCACCGATCTTGATCGCTGCAAAAAGGATTTTGAAAAGTGTGTTGGCATCTTCCAGATTGTGCTTCAACTTCACATTAATATCAGACATTGGATTATGAACTGTGCGCCCACTTTAAAACAATGCCAAAAAAAGTTTGTAGTTAATCGAAACTCAGAAGAACCTTCCCAATATTCTTCCGATCCTGAATGTAATGATGGGCCTCTGCCGCTTTCTCTGAAGAGAAAATCTTGTCCACATGGGGATTTATTTTGCCCTCATCAATCCACTTCATCAAATCTTTTCTGGCCTTGTCCAGTCGTTCCCAGTTCCTCCAACGACCCAAGTGTATTCCAAACACACCCCTGTTACTGGCCATCATCTTCAACGGATCAAACTTGGGAAAGGTCATCCAGGACTTGAAACGCTTCCATTGGCTCTTTTTCTTGCCTGGAGCCATATCTGATATACCAAACGAACATACTCGGCCACCAGAACCCAGGCAGCGATAGGATTGCATTAGATGCTCGCCACCTATCGGGTCCAGGACCAATTCAACTCCGTTGCCATCAGTCCATTCCATTATTCCCGCCAGAAAATTGTCTCTATCGACAGGCAATACACCTCTTTCCTGAATGAATTCATGCTTACTTGGAGAGCATGTACCATAGATCGTCTTGGCACCTGCAATTTTAGCTAGTTCGATTGAAGCCAGCCCCACGCCACCTGCAGCACCATGAATCAGTATCGATTCTCCCTTTTGCAGGGCCCCAGGATGGATGATCATCAGATATGAAGTGAGATAGACTGCTGGAAAAGCAGCGGCTGTATCAAAACTAATCTCATCTGGGATCTTGAAAACACCGTTTGTTTTTGCTATGGCATGTGTAGCATAACCACCCTTGGTACCAGAACCGACAACCCTGTCTCCAAGTTCAAAACCTTCTACGTCAGGGCCAACCTCATCCACCGTTCCTGAAACTTCCATTCCTGGTGTAAAGGGTGGTTTGGGAGAACCAGGATAAAGTCCCATGCGGGAAAGAATATCTGCAAAATTGATTCCGGCTCTGGAAACTCGGATACAAACTTCTCCTGGTCCAGGAGAGGGTGTTGGAAGCTCCTGAAGCTCCATGTTATCGGGGCCCCCATGTTTTGTGACAACTACTGCTTTCATCATTCCTCGTAATAATAATCCAGACCAAGGTGAGTAATGAGAGTCTCGCCCATTAAATGACGAAGTGTGTTCTCCAGCTTGGCCTTCTGTGCAAACAGATCATGTATTGGATACAGATCCGGATTGCACATTGGTGACTTGAAGTAGAACGAGAGCCATTCCTGGATACCATGCATACCTGCCCTATTTGATAAATCAAGGAAGAGGGCCAGGTCAAGAACTATCGGAGCAGCTAGAATTGAGTCCCTGCACAAGAAATTCACCTTTATCTGCATTGGATAGTCTAGCCAACCCTTGATGTCGATGTTGTCCCACCCTTCCTTGTTGTCTCCTCTAGGGGGATAATAGTTTATTCGAACTTTATGATATAAATCTCCATACAACTCAGGATATTTTTCAGGTTCCAGTATTTGCTCAAGGACGCCCAGTTTGGATACTTCCTTAGTCTTGAAAGAATCGGGATCGTCCAGTACCTCACCATCCCTGTTTCCCAGAATATTGGTCGAGAACCAACCATCTATACCTATCATTCGGGCCTTGAAACCAGGCGCCAAAATAGTCTTCATGAGTGTCTGCCCTGTTTTGAAATCCTTGCCCGCAATTGGTACTCCCTCCTGGGATGCCAAGGAATACATTGCATCAAAATCAACAGACAGATTAGGTGCTCCATTGGCATAAGGAACGCTCTCTTTCATAGCAGCATAGGCGTACAAAATTGAAGGGGCAATGGAAGGATTATCCGAGTCCAACGCCTTCTCAAGAAACTCAAGTGACTCGTAAATTGAACCTCTAGGTTCCTGATAAATTTCTGTACTACCGCACCATATCATGACCACCCGGTCAACCTTATTTTCTTTCTTGAAATTCCGTATGTCTTGCCTGAGAGCCTCTATCCGCTTTCGATGGCCTTTAGCTGATTTTGTGTAAGTGCCATCTAATTTCTTCACGAATTTCTTCTCGAAAACCGCCTTCATAGGTTTGATTGATGACAACTCAGGCTTTATTTGATCCAAAAGAGATACATCGATGACGCCGGCCTTGACGGCCGCTTCATAGCAATTGTCCTCGAATATATCCCAACCTCCAAAAACCAGATCATCGAGATTGGCTAAAGGAACTAAATCCTTGATATCGACTTCGCGCTTCTCGGTCCTCTTTCCAAGCCGTAAAGAACCCATTTGAGTCAGTGAACCTATCGGTCTGGATAGACCCTTTCGAATGGCTAATGTCCCTGCAATGAAAGTAGTGCTTACAGCTCCAAGACCTGGCATCAGAACCCCCAACCTTCCTGAAGCCTCCTCTATCTTTGCAGGACTATCAATCACTACCATAAGGCCCAATCAATTAGGATATTGTATTAAGAATTTTAGTTATTGATACAAAACTGAAAGACAAGTTAGAGACCCATCCGCAGCCTTGAATTGGGACATCTCCATAGAATGCAAGGTCAAATCTTTATCTTCCAGCAATCGAGAGGTATGAGGATAACCAGCAGCAATCATTACATCCTTTCCAAACGGCAATACATTTGCAGCATAGGCTTCCTTATCAGAAATCCATAGAACTTCAGCATCGGATGGAAAATCAGATTGGGTGAACCAGCCTTCAGGTGCCAGTAGAACTCCAGGAACAGGAGAAGTACAAATTGAAATCAGATGCAATGAATTACTGGGGACTTGAATTACATGCATCGTAAAACCACGGGCTTCAACAAAATCCTTCAGACACTGAATTCCAGCCTCATTGGTCCTAGTACTGTTACCGACCAGAAATTGGTTACCAAACTGGAGGACGTCTCCACCATCCATTCTAGCCTCAGACTCCATTAAGACCAGGTCCAAATCCTCTTCCAAGGCGCCTTGGACTGCTGCCTTCTCTCCGA
>DQOP01000114.1 GCA_015658585.1 Candidatus Poseidoniales archaeon
AAAGATAAAGTGAGCCTTAATCTGACAATGAAGAACGGTTCTGAGGGGTCTGTTAATAATTTATTCTTTAGAATTAGAGTGGAGGGAAGTGGCCTTAATCTGGCTGAACCTATATCTGGAGTCATACGTCTAAATCATCTGGAAGTCAATGAGTCCTATTCACCTGTCTTTCGTTTTGAACCTATTAACCGTGCTTTCACCAAGGTGGTCATGGTCGTTCAATATTTGGATGACGCTGGTAGACGCTATACTTCCTGGTTGGGTGAAATCGACGTTGATTTCTTAGGTTGCTATGTCAAGCCCTCCGAAATAGATGAGGAGAAACATGGGGACTTGCGTTTGGAGTACAAGGACCACACCTCGCATGCAGCCGTAAACATTGAAGGCCTAACAATCAACAAGATAACAAACATATCAAAGGAGTTGCCGGGGATGCACTTGTGTAGTTTCAAGGAAGAGAGTTCACGTTCCATAATTTATCATTCTGCCAAGTCCAGCCTGGATGATTCAGATTACCTATCAATGATATTCTTGAGAAGCATAGGGGGTGAGGAATCATTGCATAGCGCCCTCGAATTGGTTTGTCATGCATCTGATATAGAAAAATCGTCAGAATTAAAGGATGAGCTTATGTCTCATCTGAAGGGTAAACTCTTGGAGTCGAACGGTCGCTTAGTTTAGTATTCGCGCCATTTGTGCTTACATTTTGTGCACTGATAAATTCGGGTTGCTGGCTCATCGGCCGCTCGTGTTTGCCTAATTACCCATGTGGCTTCATTATTTTTGCATTTCTCACAGATAATCTTAACAGTTGGCAATGTTCCTTCTATGCTTTCGGTTACCACGATTTTTCGATCAATCCTTTTTCTTGTAGTTATCTTAGCTTCTTTTCCTTTGGGTTCTATATGACCACAGTCAGGTCTTTTACATTCCATTTGGTTGGTTTCTCTATTCAACCTCATCAAGGCTCTACATTTTGGACACAGTATCATAATACGCTCTAACTTACGTCTTCAACAAGTTCCGTCGCTTGATTTATAGTTATTTGATTCATCCCAAAAGCAATGCAAATGGTGGTTTGGAATCCACCGTTTAATGATATTGCTCCAACATTCGGTGTCCAGAAAATTGCTTTGACATGCACAATTTCACCCACACCTAGATGTTCAAAAAAGTTAGCAGTCTCAGTTACTTTTGCGTCCCATTTATACAAAATTGCATTAGAAGGCAAGTCATCATTATTTTCATTCAGGACAATACCCTTACCAACGAGTGTCAGACCTTCATCCTCTGCTTTTTCTTTTATTTTTTCGACTACGATACTTTGAATCTGGCTTTCCACGTTTACTAGAGAACTGATAGATACAACTATCAGTCTCCCTGACCTCCCGTCCGTAGTGTCATAGGTCAGGCTTGAAATCTTGAAGTGTCCGTTGAATTCTTTAGTGTATTTCTGATCAAAAGGCCCGTTCCAGATTCCTGCCACCAAATATAATGAACTTTGCTCAATTTCAGCAGTTTTATATCCGATCAATGTCGGGCCGATTACCAATAGACCTAAAAGAACTACTAGAATCAGAGTGAACAATCTCCTGAACCATCGTCTCTTACCCTCTTTTTCCCATCCTCCAATGCGTAGTTCAGGCTCTTCCATACGATACCTATTCAGTCTTCGGTAATAAGGACTGCTTCAACTGGACAAACCGACTCACAGGCACGGCATATGATACACTCTTCTTCACGTATCATTATAGCTTTTTTATCAGATTCGGGGTGATTGGGAGTATCAATCCATTCAAACACTTCAACAGGGCAGGCGTCTATACAAGCCCCATCTGCTATACAAAGGTCAAAGTCAACACCAACTATAGTTCCCCAGACGCCAAGTTTATCGCTACCGATTCCACTATAGGAGTCTTGGTCTTTGGCCCAGATCTGTATAGGTTGGTTCTCCCCGTCATGGGTTGCAACTTTCTCATACTCTGTCAGATAGTTTTCATCTATTGCCATACCAATCGATTGTCACTTAGCATCCCACTTAATAATATTTCTTCCAATAAGGCCCAAATTAATTAAACGACCCCTCAAAACTTATGTTTATGGGAGAAGTCGCCCTGAAATACAGATTGATGCCTGAATCTCCAGATTCAGATACGGATGCAATAGTTGATGCTATACCCACGGTCATACCCAATGATGCTAGTTTTGGTGCACATGAGGTCAAACCCTTTGCCTTTGGCCTGAAGGCCGTTATGATTGTGATTATCGGTATAGACAGAGATGGCTTTGCAACCGAGGTTGAAGATGGCCTTAATAGTCTGGCCACCGTCCGGACGGTTATTCTGGAAGAACAGTCATTGATTTAGGTTTTTTTATAAAACACCAAGAATATAAAACACTCCGCCATAGGTGTTTGATTATGGCTGACCGAGCGCCTTTGTCTTACACGACAACTAGGTTAACATTAGGAACCTTTCTTAGGATTATGTTCCGACCTAGGTATCTAGACAGGGCCAAGATTCCAGTGGATGGCCCCTTGATAATTGCGGCCAATCATCTTTCTCACATCGATCCTGCGTTCATAATGGCTGCAGTCAAAAGACCAATTTCCTACATGTCCAAGAAGGAGCATTTTGATGGAGCTGTTAGGCGTTTACTGTTCAAACAGGTAGGTGTGATTCCAGTTAATCGAGAGGCTGGAGGCACGGAAGCACTTGACGGAGCAATTCAGGTTCTGAAAGATGGAGGGGCCATAGGTATCTTTCCCGAGGGGACCCGTTCAAGAGACGGTACAATTGGTCCTGGCAAAACAGGTGTAGCTCGTTTGGCTGCAGCTACGGGTGCTGCAGTAGTCCCAGTTGCCATTCGCCAAACAGATGATGTATGGCCAATTTCCAAACGAGTACCTCGCCCTTGGAGAAAATTCTACTATAAATTTGGCGACCCACTGTACTTTGGAAGTTCCGAGATTAATACTGAGAGTCTACACAAATTCACGGATGAGGTAATGGATAGTATAATTACCTTGTCGAAAGAGTGTGAGGATTATTGGCAGTCGAAAAAAGTTTCAGTCAGATTACGAAACTGGACTGAGAAGACCCGTTCTGGTGTCCGTCATCGGATAGAGTCCTGGCGTAAAAATCGCAAAGTTCCAATACTTTCCCGAATTAGGAAATAGTCATTTCGGATCTAAGACCTCTCTGAACATTCTAGCTTGATATTACCACCCTTGAGTTCCAACCTAATTTTGTCCCCTGAGTTGATTGCCTGGCAGGGGTCTTCGTCGAATGAGTGAGCATATGGGACTCCAAGAAGACTACATGCCGGTATAGTTTGCTGATCCAAATCAGTGTTGATTATCGCTTTTGGGCCATTTCCATTGTAGAATAACCCGAGTAGGACGTAGGGTGCTACTGTTGAACCACTCCCTTTTGGAAAGATCAGAATTTTATCTGCCATGGATTCCCCATTGATTGGATGTCCCTCCTCTTCAATGGTTCCGGTTTCACGATTGACGAAACCTAGAAAGGTTATTGGAACATCAGTAACCAAGGCCTCACCTTCCATAACCCATTCCTTCTGTGACTTTAGTCCTTTTCCTGAGATTACTACATTACCTTCTTTACGTGTTTTTCTGGATTCTAGGCGTTGTACTTTGCCTAAGCTTCTTTCAGTTCGAGTCACTTTCAATAGATCAGGTTTTGCAGCATGCTCGATACAACCTGCTAATTTCATAACAGAGGTATTAATCGAATTAAGTCCTGACTTCAAGTAGTGTTCAGCCTTCATAGAATTCGTCAAAATATGTTTAATCTTTGCATGATTATAATGTACAACTTCAGGGCACGTTTCACGTAGAACGAGTCCACCAGCGTCTTCTACAATCTTGATTAATCCTTCTTTTTC
>DQOP01000147.1 GCA_015658585.1 Candidatus Poseidoniales archaeon
CCCGCACATCGCCATTTTTAAAATTTCTAATTAGTTCAGTTTGGTTCAATTTGCAATTCCGTTGATGTAGTCTATTATTTCGGTTGTTGAGGATCCAGGTCCAAAGATTGCCTCAATGCCCATCTTCTTCCACTTTGGAATCTCTTCGTCTGGAATGATCCCCCCAGCAATTATTCGAATATCGTCAACTCCTCTTTCTTTCAGAAGTTCTACTACTTTAGGAAAAATGTGACTATGGGCCCCAGAAAGTATGCTCAGACCAATAAACTGTACATCCTCCTGTATAGCCGCTTCCACTATATCTTCAGGGCTTTGTCTTAATCCGGTGTAAATAACTTCCATGCCGGCGTCCCGGAGGGCCCTGGCGACGACCTTCGCACCTCGGTCATGTCCATCGAGACCGGGTTTAGCAATCAGGATTCTAATTTTTCCTTTCTTGCCCATAAATCAATCCACAAATCCGTCTATTTAACTATTTACGACGGCGGCTTGCCAATGCTGATACTCTGCTAGGTTTACCTTTGGGAGTGGTTTTCTTCTTTTTCGGTTTTTTGGTTTTTCCTTTTTCTTTCTTAGATTTCTCTACCTTTTTCTTTGGACTACCAAAGAATGATTTCAGTTTATCGGTAGCTGATTCCTTGGGTTCATCAGGGACCGCCATTGAACTTTGTTCCTCATCACTGTTTTTAGTTCCTTCATTGGCCCATTTCTCTTCGTCCAAGTCTATGTTGTCTGGCAATCCTCTAGTGCTTCTAACTCCTATTGTGAAGGACCCCAAGGTGAAGACTATCATCATTCCAAATATCAGTGGTTCTGCAACATTTATCTTCAGAGAAGGACCTAGTGCCAAAGATAATATCACGAATAAACTTACAACCAGCCCAATAGCCCATCCACCCCCTACAGTCAGTATGTATGTCAAATGCCAATTACTGGGTAATTCTTTGGCCCCGGCTCTTCCTGCAAGAAATGGAATTATAATTAGTGAAACCGGAATCCCCACTGGCAAAAAGATGAGAAATACAAGTCCCCCTATCATCATCTTCAATGCACTATTCCGGGCGTTCTGATATTTTTCGATGGACATGTTTGCGTCTGTTTTCCCCGATGGGAGTGGTGCCGCCGGCCGGGATCGAACCGGCGACCTCGGGATCTTCAGTCCCGCGCTCTCCCAACTGAGCTACAGCGGCTGATGGTTTCATTATGTGGCCCCATAAAACAATTAACTATACAGAGCAACTTTTATGGACCCTCCCTAAATCATTAACTGGTGATAAGGTCTGCCTAAGTTCACAGGAAGAGAATCAGCGCTTGTGGAAAAGTGCTATTTTTGCGAAAAAGAGATAACGGTACCAACCGGCCCCGGGTGGAATTCAACCCGGGTCATATGTAGAGACTGTTCTAAGACACAGCAAGCCCCGGATTAATGAAAAGAGACTGCCCTAAATGCTTCTCAGCACTCAGATCTGAGATTATACGGAAAGGTATCTGGAAAGTTGAAATTGACAAGTGTGAATCTTGTTTTGGGATTTTTCTGGATAAAGGTGAATTAATGACTTTGACAGGCAATCGCCCGTTACATCATTTGACAACCAAACATCTGGGTATAGATTCAGATTCCGAATTGCTTTGTCCAAGCTGCGGCTCATTGATGGATGATGAGCATGCCGAGGGTGTGGAGATTGATGTTTGTTTACAATGTAACGGTGTCTGGTTGGACAAGAATGAATTGGATTCGTTGAGAGAGATAGATTCAGCCTCGATGAAAGTATTGTCTCCCGAAAAACTGGCTGAGTTATACGATGCTGATCAGTCCGTTTCTTCCAGTGGTTTATTCAGTTGGCTCTTTGGGAGATAATTTGTACAAGATCTGTGATACTGTAAGCGTCGCTTATGGAACTCCACCCGATGAACGTTCGATAGAACAACTCATGGAATCATCAGTCATTGTAATCAACAAGCAAGCCGGTCCTTCTTCCCATCAGGTCGCGGCCTGGTTGAGGGATTCCTTTGAATTGAGGCAAACAGGACATGGAGGTACATTGGATCCCAATGTCACAGGAGTCTTGCCAATTTCAATTGGTAGAGCTTCCAAAGTCATCAAGGTAATGCAGGAGTCCTCCAAGGAATATGTATGTCTGATGAAACATGGAAAGGACCCCGGCAAGGATCGGATAGCTGAGATGTTCACTAAATTCACAGGACCATTATATCAGATCCCGCCTATACAGGCAGCAGTAAAGAGAGAATTGAGAATAAGAAGGGTTTATGAAATTGAAATGCTTGAGCATAAATCACAATCTACTCTTTTCAGGGTTGAATGTGAGGGAGGGACTTATATCCGGAATTTGTGTTCAGATATAGGTTCAGCCTTGGGAAGCGGTGCTCGTATGGAGCAATTAATAAGGACCAAATCAGGTCCGTTTACCCTGGAAGATTCGGTTTCGTTGATCAATGCTCACGATAAATACAAGAAATGGAAGGATTCAGGCAATCCCTCTCACATCTCATCTATCTTGAAACCATTGGAATCGATGCTGGTGGATTTGCCTCTGATTGATGTCAAGGATTCTGCTGTAGATGCGTTGTGCCACGGTGCGGACTTGGGATCTCCCGGAGTTGTTTCCGTATCTAAAAGCATGAAGAGAGGGCAATTGGTGTCGATAAGGACCACCAGAGGTGAGGCTATTGCGTTAGCAAGAGCAACAGTGAATGCCGATGAAATAGCTCATAATCCAAAATCCAAGGGTAAAGTTGCGCGCTTGGAACGGGTTATTATGAAAAGAGGGACCTATCCCAGAGAGTGGAGGTCTAAATGAAATATAAATGGGAATTGAGGGAAGCGGTGGGTCTCCTCGGATTTCTTTTGGTACTTGCAACCTTGTACTTTGGCCTGATATCTACAGGCCCTGCCAAATTTTTTACAGCTCCTAATGCCCAGAAATTATTCTATTTCCATGTTCCCTCTGGTCTGGTCACTTATCTGGCCTTCCTGATGGTAGTTGGAGGCAGTGCTCTCTATCTCTATAATCAATCTCATTATGCTGATAGGGTTGCCAAGTGTTCAGCTGAATTAGGGATAGTTTTTGGTTTTATGTCTCTGGCATCTGGAACTTTCTGGATGAAAGCGGAATGGGGTGGAGACATAGCTTCCCGTTTTTTGACAGATATGAGGCTGGCCACAACTCTTGCAATGTGGATTCTGTACATAGCCTATTTTGTCTATCGAAGGCAACCTGAGACCTCGATTGTCAAGAATAATGCAGCAGTTCTGGGAATGTCTGGTTTGATTATGGTACCTTTGTCATACCTGTCGTCACGTTTTCTTAGATCCCATCATCCCGTTATTGTGGGCACGGCGGATCAAGACAGTCTGGATCCATCTCTCAGGGTAGGGTTGTATATGGGTATCCTGGCATTTATTCTTCTGTATTCTTTTTTGCTGAATATTAGAATGCAAATTGAGGAGATGGATAAAGTGATATTTTCCAGGAAAATGGGGAACCTATGAGAATCGGTTTAATTCTAGTTATCTTGCTGTCCCTGGCTCCGTTTTCATCAGCAGGGCAATATTGTCATGAAGATAATTGTTTCACAAATAGGGGTTACATCCATCTGAATGAAGAGGATTTGTACGTATATTATAATTCATTATTCACGATTGGGGAAAATTGGTTCGTCGTATTTCATGTTACTGGTACAGACAATGACTACGATGTAGACCTCTCTTTTGAAGATGGTAATTCCAAGAGTCTGACTTTACCGGGAGGTAGTTCTAATCACACAGATTCTGTCAGTTTCCCTGGTTCTACTTTTGCGTCCGAAAAGTTTGATTTCAATTTACACTTGACCATAACCCAGTCCCAAAGTGGGGAGGTTGTTGCGAATAGTACCTTTAAGATAGACATAAACAAACCCTCAGATGATGATATGTTCTATCTGTGGGGAGGCATGACTGTATTCTGGGTTGCGATAGGCGCCTATGTTCTGTATCTTTCAAGCCAATTCAGGGAATTGAACAAAAAGGTGGAGAGAATTGAAAAGTGATGGAATCCGATAGACGTACCAAAGTTCCCTGGTCTCCCTGGTCGAAGGGATTGCTTGCCTTTTCGGTTCTGATTGCCACAGGAATTGTGGTTTTCACCACGGTAGATGAACAATCGATGTATGTTTCTGTAGAGGAAGTAGTTTCTGGTGATTATCAGAATGGGGCCAATTTGCAGGTTCATGGTACTATTACAGATATTAAGATCAACGATTGCATCATGGTCGATGGTAACTATTCGCTTAGAGTCGACATTTCATCGATTATTCTCCCGGACACTTTTGCAGAGAATAAGGGAGCGACATTTACAGGGATTCTGCGTGTTGTTGATGGAGAAATGTATCTGGAGGCCATAAAAGTACAAATGGGCTGTCCTTCTAAGTATGAACCAGCGGAAGAGTAGACCTTATGAAAGATAAGTTAGTACTCAAGGAGGATCACGTATATGAGTTACCCAAGGAAGGTCGAATGCGGGTTCCGGGTCGAATCTACTCTTCACAATCTCTACTGGAACATCCCGGAATGGATTCAGCCATACAGCAGGTAGCTAACGTAGCTACATTACCGGGAATAGTTGATTTCAGCATGGCAATGCCAGATATTCATTGGGGTTACGGATTTCCGATTGGAGGCGTCGCTGCTTTCAGGACGGAATCCAATGGTAACGGAATGGGTGTAATTTCCCCTGGAGGTGTCGGTTTTGACATAAATTGTGGAGTACGTTTGCTAAGGACCGATCTGGTTGAACAGGATATTCGAAGTAAACAGAAGGAATTGATTGATGAGTTGTACAATGAAGTTCCTGCAGGGTTGGGGTCCAAGGGAAAAATAACTCTTTCAGATAGAGAAATAGATTCTGTTTTGTCTATAGGAGCTAAATGGGCTGCTGATGAGGGGTACCTCTGGGAAAGTGATCTGGATGTACTGGAGGAGAATGGTTGCATTGAGAACTCTTCGCCCGAGAACGTCTCACATTATGCTAGAAAACGTGGTCGGAAGCAAGTTGGTTCTCTGGGAAGTGGTAACCATTTTCTGGAAGTTCAGAAAGTAGATGAGGTTTTTGACGAAGAAGCTGCCAAGGCCTTTGGACTTTTTGAGGGTCAGGCCGTAGTTATGATGCACACCGGTTCACGTGGTTGTGGTCATCAGGTCTGTCAGGATCACTTGGATTGTGTTCTCAGGGCCAGTAAGAGAGAGGGAATTGACCTACCGGACAAGCAATTGGCTGCAGCGCCTCTGGATACCAAAGAGGCCCAGGAATACCTAGGTGCAATGTCATCTGCAGCTAATTTTGCATGGGCTAACCGATCATTGATATCCTATGCTACCCGAAGAGCCTTTTCCAACGTATTTGGAGGAGATGGTAAAAGTCTGGGAATGGACACTGTCTATGACGTTTCTCATAATATAGCTAAAATCGAAAAACATTCTGGTGAGGACCTTTGTGTTCATCGCAAAGGAGCAACAAGGGCGTTTGGACCCGGTTCATTGGATATACCATCCAAGTATCGTAGTTTTGGGCAACCTGTGATTGTACCTGGGGATATGGGAACCTCAAGTTATGTTCTCTCCGGGACTTCAGGTGCTATGGCCAAGACTTTTGGTTCGACGTGTCATGGAGCTGGAAGAGCAATGGGTCGCAAGGCTGCATTCAAGAAGTTCGATTCCAAGGATCTGGTCAAAAGACTATGGGAAAAAGATCGTATCTATGTCAGGGCCAGATCTCCACGTGTAGTTTCCGAGGAAGCTCCTGGAGCTTACAAGAACGTGTCCGATGTTGTTGACGTATGTCATGCCTCAGGAATAGCTAATAAAGTTGTAAGATTGAAGCCTATGGGTGTAGTGAAGGGGTAGATGGGAATACAGCTGGGCCCTTTACTCGAAACACGTCAGATCAAATTGGAGGAGCTAAGTGGGCAAAGAGTTGCTATCGATGGTTACAATGTGTTATACCAGTTTCTGACCAGCATAAGACAGGCAGACGG
>DQOP01000050.1 GCA_015658585.1 Candidatus Poseidoniales archaeon
CCTTCCACAATAAAGCTGTCACCTTTTTTCTTGTGAAATACCCGATTTAATTTTTCAACATCGATTAACCATTCATCAGAAGTTGTTTTTTCTTCCGATGCTTCTGAATATAACTCCGATAAATGCAACGTTTTTTTGTTCAATGCATTGGATATGGTGGTTTTACCCGTTCCCGGCGTACCGGTAAGGGCATACCTTACCATTAAGATTGCAATTCCTTTTCAGCAGCTGCTTTAGCTTCTCTTTTTGCCTTTGCTTTAGCTCTTTTTGTTCTTTCTTTAGAAGTGAATGAAGTGGCATTTTCCATGAATCGGTTATATGCTTGGTGAGCTGCAAGTGTGTCTTCCGGACTTGCCCCTGGTTCTGTCTCGGTCTCCACTTGGATTTCAGTTATAGACATAAATTCAACTTTTATTGTTGTGATGCCTTTGAATGATCCTGAAAATAAGTTTCCATCCACATTAATTTCCCCAAATTCATCTTCCATTAAAGATTTTAAGCCACCATTTTCTAGTGATTTACCATGTCCTCTCTTTATTTCGAAGCTATTCATGTATAATCACTCTAAAACTCGGTATTTGTATTTTGGGGCTATAATTTCAGGTCCCCTTTCCCAAATTGTTTCATCATACGCTGTTGCATTCGTCTATTGCCACCTAGATTTGACATCATTTTCCGACTTTGATTATACTGCTTCAATAATTCCCTGATTTCCTGTGGGTCCGAACCTGAACCTTTTGCAATCCTGTTAATCCTTGAACGTTTAATAATCTTTGGATTCTCCAATTCCTCTTTGGTCATTGAGTTCATCAATACCTTGAATTTTTCCAATCTATCCTGAGTCTCATCCATTTGCCCCTTCTTCATCATTCCGGACATGCCTGGAACCATCTCCATCACCTTGCTCAGTGGTCCCATTTTAGTCAGTGCCTCCATCTGTTCCCGCATATCTATCAAGGTGAACTTTCCTGATAACATCTTCCGGGCTGTATCTTCTGCACTTTCAGCATCAAGTACTTCTTCTGCCCTTTCAAGCAGTGTTTGAAGATCACCCATTCCCAGCAAACGAGATATGAAGCGATCGGGGTCCAAAGTTTCTAGACTATCTAAACTCTCTCCAGTCCCTACAAATACGATTGGAGCCTTGGTAACTGCGACAGCGGATAAAGCTCCACCACCTTTTGCAGAACCATCCAGTTTAGTCAATATGACTCCAGATACTCCTACAGCCTCGTGAAACGCCTGTGCCTGAGGTCCGGCTTGTTGACCTACAGTGGCATCCATCACCAATAGTATCTCATCTGGTTTTACAATCTTCGATATGGATTTCATTTCCGAGATCAATTCCTCGTCAAGGGCATGGCGGCCGGCAGTATCCACTATAACTACATCCAGTTCCTTGAATTCTTTTAATCCTTCTTTAACTACTTTTCTAGCGTCCTTATTATCTGAAGAACCAAATACAGGAACTTGGATCTGCTCACTGATTTGTGATAATTGATCAAAAGCTGCTGGTCTGTGAACATCTGCCGCAATTAAACCCAGGTTTAGTCCCTTTTTCTTAAAATACTTGCCCAATTTTCCCGCCGTCGTAGTTTTTCCTTGTCCATAAAGCCCAACCAGCATTATCTTTTGAGGTCCTAATTTTAGGCTACGTGATTCACCTAGAGCATTTACTAATTCCTGATGAACAATTCGAACAACATGTTCTCTTCCTGTCATACCAGCGGGTGCTTTTTCTTCAAGCGCCCGATTCTCTATTGTTTTGCTAAGTTCCAATGCCAACCGGACATTAACATCAGATTGAAGCAAAGCTCTCTGAATATCTCGTACTAGTTCTTTGATTAACTCTGGAGAAATGTGACTCGCACCTGCAATTTTTCTCAGGGTATTGCGTAAAGCATCACCTAATGCATCAAGGACCATTAATTTGAGCCTGAGTAGTCGGTTTTTAAACTATTGCATTGATGATTTTACTGGAATTAATAAACTGAATCTTATGATGGGCTGTTCAAGGTATAAGTCAATCTTTGCTTACCAGCGCCCTTATTGTCACGTTTTACAAATTCTACTTTACCTATCTCTTTCAATGAACGAACGTGGGTACCGGCACAAGGGCAGACATCAATCTCACCAATACTGATTACTCGCAACCGGGTTACACTTTTTGGTAATAATTTCCACAAACCGCTGGACATGCTGGAACGAATCTCAGGATTTCCTTCTAAATCTGTTCGATTAGCCTCTGAGATCTTAACGTTAATATCCTTAGCAATATATTCATTTGCAAGGTCTATCAAATCATCTATCTCATTCATGCTCAATTTCAATGGTTTAAAATCTATCCGGGACTTGTCAAATCCTATTTGATTTCCTACTGTATCGGCATCATACAAATCACTCACAATAGCGGAAACCAGGTGTTGTGAAGTATGCATTTGCATGTGTGCATATCTCCGGTCCCAATTCAATTTGCCTTCCACAGAATCGCCAACATCCGGTAAATCACCTTCGATCATATGCCTTATCCTATTCTTCTTACGAACATCATAAACAATACTTTCTCCATCTTTCCAACTTAATGTTCCCTTATCTGATGGCTGACCACCACCCAAGTGGTAGAACGCGGTCTCTTCAAGTTCTACAATACCTGGAAAAACCGCAGTAACTTTGCTCTGAAATTCCTTTTTATAAGTCCCATCATGTGAATTCATGTGGTACTGTATAGTCATAATATTACTAGTAAAAGTGGCTATTTATTGACAGTGAAACTATTAAATGGATTTATTTAATCGGTATCATAGAGGTAAGACATGAATATACGTGTAACGTCAATAACGTTAGCATTATTGTTGATACTAAACAGTGTGGTCTTGGCAGAAACCACAACCCAATTTACTCGTGATGGTGAGGAAACATCTGAAGTCGCATTATATCTGGAGGAAGATGTTACAGATGATAGGACTAAAGTTGAGTTTCCGAATGCCGAGGTTCTAGATGCATCCTATGTAGTCTCTGGTGGAGCCGATCAAGATGGAAACTATGCTGAGGACGTGTCGGTAACCATCAGTGGTACAACTTGGCAGTACAGTGGCGAAGGGTACGGGCCTTTAGGTCAACAAGATAAATTCAGCGATGGGGCCTCTAAAAGAAGCGCCAGTTTTAGCAATGGTGATGGAGGTGAGTCTTCACTTAAATTATTATTACCCGTCAATGCAACAATTACTGATGCAGAAGTCACATTGGCCGGACTCCCCCCAGCAGGTGAATTGGGAGATTACCAATTAACTTCCGAGAACACAAACGGAGGATCATATAGCACATATCCCAGTGTAGTTATCGATGGTTCTGACACTTTTGCAGTATGGCAGGATGACGGAAACATAGAGAATAAGGACATATCCAATCTATACAAAATTCTTTTTAATTCCAGAGGTTCAAGTTGGGATGACCCTACGGTTTTGTACAATAATGATAATAATTATGTACTGAGTGAACCAACGATTGCAGGAGACCGTGATTATCTAGCAGTTTCGTGGCTTTCTAGTGGAAACTTACAGGGGATGTATTCAACCAATGAGGGAAGTTCCTGGAGTGACGTTATCACTTATGATTCAGAGTATTACATCTATTACCATGATCTGGAAGTGGAGGATGAAGAATTGTACCTGACATTGTCCATCTATGCTCCAAATGATGACGGTGAATATGATTATAAAATATACTTCTCCAAATCATATGATAATGGTGCAACTTGGACTACGCCCCTAGAAGTTTCCGATTCCAATACAGCTTCTAGAAACATGTATCCCAAGATGGATGTTGATGGAAGTGATGTGCACATCTCATGGTTGGGTTCACCCTCAGGAACTGACCTTTCAATTTATTATTCCACATCGAGTAACGGAGGCAGTTCTTTCAGTACCGGAAGTCAGTTGAGCGGAACTGCAAATACTATAGATGTTGATGTCACTGTTGATGGAGATAGTATTGTCGTTTCTTGGATAGAAGCAGGAACATCTACTGACGGAACATATGTGGTCAAAGCAAGATCCTCCGCTAATGGGGGTTCATCTTTTAACTCAGAAATTACGGTCTCCTCTGCAGATGATGCCGATGTCAATGCGGTAAGGAGCACTAATGATGGAGGTAACAATTTCTACATATCGTGGACCCGCACCGATAACAATGATAATCTGAACATTGTGGTCGCAAGGTCGGCTAATTCAGGAACCAGTTGGAATTCGGCCGTTGAAATTGATGGCGTTGGTGATGATGAGCAGAGGGGACTGGCATTCATCGATGCAGATTCCTCGAAGATTGTTGCCCTCTGGGTCGATGTTTACGATGGTGACGGAGCCTCAAGCGATCCAGATATCTACTGTTCTTATAGCTCAAATGATGGTAGCTCATGGTCTAATCTGGAAGAAATAGGATCTGATCAGTATTATGAGGCGGATTCCTTTGCACCAGCTCTAGCCTATTCTAATGATTATGTTTATGCTGTATATTGGGATGGAGGTGATAACGATCCTGAAGGAGATACCAATGGAAACGATGTAATGAATGATGATGGTGATATATTCTTTAGAAGGTCAGCAGACGATGGGGAAAATTGGGATGACGTGATCGTTATTTCGAATAGTGATACAGATGGCATGACCTATGATCCTCCATCATACTCAAGTTATTACTACGCATATTATCGATCAGATATAGCAGCCAGTGGTTCCAATGTATATGTAGTCTGGTCAAATTATGATTACGATAATGCACAGTACGAAATTAGGTTTTCAAAATCTACTAACTCGGGGAATACTTGGTCCGATGTTTCCATCATAAGTTCATCAAGTGCCAATACCATCAATTCATATGGCCCCACTATAACTGCGAATGGAAATGAGGTGTATGTTGCCTGGCAGGAATATTCATCAGATACGACAGGATTTACCTATAATATAGTGTCAAGACATTCTAGCAATAGCGGATCTTCCTGGGACTCGGCAACGACTGTAACGGATTCTGATGGGACGCATTATATTCCTGAAATAGCATACGGCAATGATGTAGTTCATCTGACTTGGCATGCATATAACACAGACGGGAACGCCCAATATACTATAGAATATGCATCTAGTGATGATGATGGTGATTCATGGGAGTTGCAGACCATACACTCTCCCTCATCTAGCGGTGCTTGGTCTTGGTTTCCGAATATAGCAACAGATGAA
>DQOP01000125.1 GCA_015658585.1 Candidatus Poseidoniales archaeon
AATTGATCATTTATGTATATTTTAATAGAAGAACCGTCATAAGTGGCAGTAACGAGAGTCCAAATGTTTTCACTAATTTCGGTATCTGATTCACAATAACCTGAACTACTTCCATAACCAAAACGAAATTGAAATTTAGCCTCATCATTTATGAATATCTCATAACCATTCCGTCCAGAATCAGTTTGCTGATAATTAGAAAATATAGTTCTGGAATCTGTATCATTATCATCCAAGTTAATCCAGGCACTGATTGAAACCTCAGAAACATTGTAAATAGAATGATGATCAACCACTCCATAATCGTTGTTTCCATCAAAATCTAGGGCATTAGTGCCCCAGAAAGATGAAGTTGTTCGGGTTGCTCCTTCAATATCTCCATCATTATCTTCACACCATAACCTATCGTAAAAATAGCTATTTCCGTAATTGTCAAAATTATAATAGCCGATGACATCATAATTATTACAATAATAGTAAAGTCCATTCATACTGACATCGTAATTACCACCAATAAGGGTCAATCTCTTATCGACATCCACAGCATCATAATAGGTTCGAGCAGCAACACGAATCGTATCTCCTGCGGAAGCGTTATCAACCGCCTGAGTTATATTCGTATAATCTGAACCGCCTAAATTATCAACAGTATAGGTTTCCGCTTCAGAATCATCAGTTGCCGAAACTAGAAGGAATAGCGCTGCTAACAGCAATAATCCGGCGCATGCAGTTCTTTTATCCGAAACCATCAATCACACTATTTATCTACTGCGGCTATGCACATACGCGTTGAATCTCTATTTAAAACGAAAGGATACAAAATCTGAACGTTGATAATACACTGAATTCATACTAAATAGATGGGGCTCTTTTAGGTTCCGGATGACTGTCTCGAACGATCTCTTCAGGGAGCTCATGAGGAGGTTTGCGGCGGGTGTGACACTGGTAACTTTCAGTGAAAATGGGAAGTTGGGAGGACTTACCGTTTCTAGCTTCTGTTCACTCTCCATGGACCCCCCTTTAGTTTTAATATGTATCGATAGAGAAGTGGCAAGCCATGAATCACTGGAAAAGACGGCCACTTTTGGGGTAAATATTTGCAATTCCGAGCAAGGAAAGATAGCCTTGGACTTTGCGAACCCGAACATTGACAAAAACGAGCTGGTCAGGTCCCTGCCGCACCGAATCACGGACAACGGGACCCCACTTCTGGAGGGCAGTCTGGCCGCAATGGAATGTACGATCACCGAAAAGTACGATGGAGGAGACCACACCATCTTTGTGGGTCGAATAGAGGGCGGTAATTTTGATGAAAAGGCCGAACCATTGGTGTATTACAGTTCAGGTCTAGGCGAATTCAGACCAAATCAGGTGTGAAATCATCGATTATCTCTTGTGGGAAGTCACCACGCAAGGAAATCTGGGTCTTGTAAAAATAAGCTGAGAACCAGAGCTCCTTGATCTCAATCTCACCGGAATTAAGGGATAAACGGCCTATGGGTCTCCATAATCCAAAACTGAAGGCATCAATACACGAGATCTCCCGGGCCTCAATTTTGGAAGCTATCAATAATTTTTCCAGTTCAACGATAATTCGTTCACCATCCATACGGAGCAGAAACGCCTTGCCTTCCCTGAATCTATAACCCTGGAATCCCAAGAAAACCCCGGAAAGACCCAGAAGCAGAAATGATACATTTATCATCTTGATGAACTGATGAAATGTCTGGGATTGATCAGGTAGGACATAAATAATGATAATGGAATAACACAGGACCGTAACTGAGATAATAACTGTAGAAGCAACATACCACTCCCGACTTTCGCTATGGTATTCTATCTTGGACATCAGAATAAGGTCTGTTGTTTTGGTTCCTGCTTTCCTTTCTTCAAAGCCTTAGCGTCCCACTCAAAAACATCAGTGACGCGGGAAAGTGATTTTGCAATCCGATCTACATAGTAATCATAATCTGGTTCAGGGCATTCCTCGTCTGGGATAAAGGGTTCAACCTCCATCGGGCTTACCTTGGCATTGGTCACAATAAAAGATACCTTCATTCCACTGACAAAAGGCCTGCCGGTCTCGATATATTTCTTGTAAGCTTGTAAATGAGCCTGATTATCCTTATTAACATATTTTCTTTCCAGATTGACCGTTTTGGAAATGACATAATGCTGCTTCTCAATTTCTCCCTGGGAAACTTTGGCGACCCAATCTCTAGCTGTTTCCAATGCATCGTCCACATCCAGGTCCATCAACTTGGCAAAGACATCCTTCAGAGCCCAGACTTGAACTGGAAAAGAATCTGTACGCCGGGTCTCATACCCTCTGATCAACATACCTTCCTTAGGCCAGATTTGCTTACCAACATATCTTTTCTTGACGCCATGGGAGAAAAACGGTTGAAGAATCTTCTCAAATTCCAATTGTTTGGCCCCAACAGAGTACCTCTCAGCAATCTTTTGACCAAAATCAATAGTTTCCTCCAGATTCGAATGTGGTGAACGGAAGAATACTGAATCCGTATCTCCATATATCACGTCCAGACCCTCTTTTTCCAGATCCTTAATGATTTCTTTGACATATTCACGCGCATAGGCTGTAATCGATGCTCCAATATCCAAATTCGTAAATCTGTAGAAATAGGATGCGAAAACCCCATAGACTGAATTCATCAAAATCTTAATCGCTTCCTGAACCCGGCGGTAATATTGCTCTTCATTCTCAGTCTGGGCTGCGGCCTGAAGCTTCTTGGCAGAATCCCGATCGGTCATCAAATTAACCAAAAGGTCGGGCAGCAGCCCCTTTTTCTGTTCTGGACCTCTAAATTTGACTCCAAGAGGTGTTTCAATCTCACCATTCTCTGACATGGTAGTAAAACACAAATTACGATCAATGATAATACTGGGGTACATCGACTTGAAGTCAAGAACACAGACCCATTCATACAGACCAGGGTCCAGACTGTGTACATAACCTCCTTCGATATGGCCTGTACGCTTCCTGCGGTTGGTCATCGGAACACCTACTCCCTTAGAGTCTGCAAGCCGGATCATCAAGGAATCTATCATGTTTGAGGTCATCCCATTGATCACATCATCCAGTGGCAATTTGGAGACTGAACCAATATGCTGATATTTCTGGATGACCATTATATGTTCCAGAATCTCCAGAGCCAATTTGGCATCCTCCAGACAATAATCCATGACCTTCTTTGGATCACTGGCCCATTCCTCATCCATTTTCTTGGGATTTACGTCATGTTTCTCTCGACCCAACAACTCCTTGGCAACGGCATTGAGAGACTCCTGACGAGGCCGGACCTCACGCTTGACGTTCCACCACGCATCTACCACAACTCGTCCCTGGACTTTCCAGAACCTCTGGAACTTCTGCTCCATCTCAGAACCGTCTCTGCCGATCTTCAGCTTGAGTCCATAGACTTCTGCCCTTTCCTTGAGAAGAGGCAAATCATACCCATCAATGTTGTATCCAGTTATAATGTCGGGATCATGGTCCGAAACGGCCTTTACGAATCTTTTCAGAATATCCTCTTCTTCTCCATGGAGGGTTTCCTCAAACAGATAACCTTCTGAATTCTTGAGACAATAACTGATGCAGTATATTGTCCGATTATAGATTGAATTCTCTATATCAAAACTGAATAATTTGAAATCCGCTTCAAACGTCTCAGACGATTCAATCTTGGAGGCATCGACCACTCGACAGGTCCAACCACTGGCCTCGACTTCTTCCCCACTGATTGTGACGCAACCACCTATATCATGGTCATACAAATAACGATAATGAAAGGGTATATCTGCAGACAGAGGCTTGAAACCATTGTTACGAAGCCAGTCCCTGATCTGGGGTACATTACCCGGATGTGAGGTAGTCACCTTGGTACAATTCTTGATATCTCCATCAACCCATAATTCCTGAGATTCCAACCGTTCGATATCATCCCGCTTTTCCAGAGTCTCAAGTACATCTTTGGTCGGTTCGACAACCTGGAAGTAGGGCATCAGAAGAGGGGTCCGGACGGCAATTGGTTCACCTTGTTCAGTAGTTCCAAAAAGATACACCAGAGTCCGGTCCTTTCCATCAACTTTCTCGTTGCGAGATGCTGCTGTAAGTAACCTGATCGAGTACTCCACAATACTCCAAGAAAAGAGGGCTATTATCGCTATGGGACTATAATGAATTCAGAGCTTGTTTGAAGTCCGCTATCAAATCCTCAGAATCTTCCAAACCTGTCGAGAATCTGATAAATCCGGGGCCAATACCTGCTGCAAGGCGATCCTCGGCCTTCCAGGAAACATGTGTGGTTAAACAAGGCATGGATATCAGGGATTCTACACCTCCCAGGGACACGGCTTGAGCAGCTATATTCAAATTGTCCATCAACTTCCGTCCTGCTTCATCACCGCCTTTGACTTCAAAGCAAACCATCGTACTCGGAGTATCCATTATCTTCTTGCAAAGTTCATAATCATCATGGCTTTTGAGGCCGGGATAGATTACCTTTTCTATTTTAGGGTGTGATTCCAGCCAAGTCACCAATTTTCCCGCTGTCTCTGTAGATTTTTCGTAACGCACATGTAGTGTCTTCATTCCTCTTTCCAAAAGAGATGCCTGATGAGGATCCATGCTTCCCCCGAAATTCCTTGATTTATACCATATCTGGTCTATAATCTCCTTGCTGCCTGCTACAGTGCCTCCTAGTATGTCACTGTGCCCATTCAATAACTTGGTTACAGAATGTATTACTGCCTCAAAACCAAGATTAAGGGGTTGACAGGACATTGGTGTTGCAAACGTGCTATCTACTATTGGAATTGCACCGTATTTTTTGGCGAGGCGTGCCAATGACGGCAGATCTGATACTTCAAGAAGAGGATTCGTCAATGTTTCACAGTACAATACCTTGGTTTCCTTTTCCTTGAGTGCCTCTTCGACAGCAGCCAGATCCTTGACGTTGACATAAGTTACATCTATCCCAAAACGAACGAAATCCTGATCCAGGGCGAGGACCGTGCCCCCGTAAAGATTGCGAGTAGTGACTATTCTATCACCCTGGCTAAGAAACGTGAGGAGGGTTGTGCATATCGCAGCCATACCTGTAGAAAATACAAGGGCATCCTCGGCCTCTTCCAATTGTGCGATCTTCTTTTCAACGGCTCTTGTAGAAGGATTGTTGTATCTGGAATAAACTGGTGCACGGGGGAGTCCCTTGCGCCACATTTCATAACTTTCATCATCTAAAAAGAAAGTTGATGATTGATATACAGGTGTGTTCAATGAATTTTCGCTGGGAGACGTGCCAGAATGAACTGAACGGGTGCCCTTTCCTGCTTTTTTCAAATATTCCTTCTTGGACGACACCGATTGCCATTTAAGATACGGGTTAAGAACTTTGTCAAGATGTATTAATAAATAGGATGTCTTGAATCACAAAGCAGTTAACGCAAGCTAGAAATATGGGTAATCTGGGGCGGAATCTGATATTCGCATTGGTTGGGGTAGCATTCATGCTACCTATGGCCAGTGCTGGCCTTGTAGAAGTATATCTAAACGATTCAGAGGATTTGGTGACCAGTGAAGAAGATATAACCCTCAAATATGGTAAAGATTTTACTCTTACTTTTCATGTTGGAGGACCCTACAGGATAGAGTCAGGAGATGATAATTTTTCAGCCTACAGCATAAATGTGGATGTTCATTTTCTGAGTGATGAAGATAGAAGGGATACTTGCACGATGTGTGCTAT
>DQOP01000078.1 GCA_015658585.1 Candidatus Poseidoniales archaeon
ATTATTGGAGAAATAAAATGGCTGGCCAAACTGATATGGAATTGATAAAGAACGGTGTTCGACTGGATGGAAGAAAAGCAGACGAACTGAGAGAAATAAAGATAGTTGCAGGTGTCTTAGACAATGCTAATGGATCTTGTTACCTCGAATGGGGAAATAACAAAGTCTATGTCGGAGTCTTTGGGCCTATGGAATGTCACCCCAGGCACAAACAAAAAGCTGACAGGGCAATAGTACAAGCTAGATACACTATGGCTCCTTTCAGTGTAAATGATAGAAAAAGGCCAGGCTATGATCGGAGATCGAGTGAGATTTCTTACATTGTCTCTCAGGCTTTTGAAAAAGTAGTTATGGTTGAAGAATTTCCAAAGGCTTCAATCAGAGTCGACATGCAAGTCGTTGAAGCCCATGCTGGAACAAGATGTGCTGCGTTGACTGCAGCTTCTGTGGCATTGGCCGATGCTGGAATACCTATGAGGGATATGATTCCCTCTTGTGCTTCAGGAAAAGTTAATGACGTAGTTGTTCTTGATTTGAATAAAGAAGAAGATAACTATGGTCAGGCAGACTTGCCTCTGGCGATAATCCCAAGTACCGGTGAAATTGTACTGTTACAACTTGATGGGCACTTGACACCTGATGAATTTGAGCAGGCCCTGGATCTAGCAACGAGTGGATGTATGGATCTGTACAAGAAAATGAGACTTGCATTGGAAAACAGATATGGAGGTAGTGCATGAGCAACGATAGTGTTTCAAACCTCATGAGAGGACACATGGAATCCTTGGCCAAGGAGGGGAAAAGAGCGGACGGACGTGGCATTAACGAATTCAGGAAAGTTACAATTGAAACTGGAATGCTTAACACTGCCGAGGGATCAGCAATGGTCCATCTTGGCAATACTAAAGTACTTTGTGGAATAAAAATGCTGATTGGAACGCCTTATGGTGATTCACCTGGAAGTGGAACTATGATGACCTCCACCGAATTAGCTCCGTTGGCAGACCAATCTTTTGATCCAGGACCCCCCAGAGAACAATCTATTGAACTATCTAGGGTTGTTGATAGAGGTATAAGGGAATCAAGGATGATTGACTTTGAAGGTCTATGTATTGAGCATGGTGAGAAGGTCTGGACGGTCTTTATTGATCTTCATATTCTAGATAATGGTGGCAACCTGTTTGACTGTTGTACCTTAGCTGCCGCAGCTGCACTCTCGAACGCTAAAATCCCAAATGTACAACACGGTGTAGCCGACAAAGATGTAGATTTACCTATAGCTTGCTGGCCAATTTCATGTACTTTCGGAAAACTTGGTGACTCGGTAATCCTGGATCCGACTTCTGATGAAGAAGAGGTCATGAGCGCCAGATTTACCGTAGCCCATGATGAAAATGGAAACTTGAGAGCTGCTCAAAAAGGTATGAATGGGGCTTTTACAGATGCCGAGATCAGGGAAGCTGTCAAAACTGCTAGAACGAGCGATAAGGTTTTACGTGAGGCTCTAAAAGGTATCCAAGGATGAGTCAAAGGACAAAAAAAGTCGGAAGCACAGGCCGATTCGGGCCAAGATACGGAGTATCGGTCAGAAGAAGGGTCGGTACCGTTGAGAAAAAACAGAGGCGGAAGCACGAATGCCCTTCATGCTCCAAAATAAATGTTAAACGCGTTTCTACGGGAATATTCAAATGTAGCAGTTGCGATTATCAATTCGCGAGCGGAGCCTATTATCCTACAAAGGTGGACTAAGAATGGTTAACTACAAGTGTGCTTCATGTGGTACGAAATTGGACATGGACTTGGAAGTTCTCGGTCTTACATGCCGTGTTTGTGGTGAGAAGATCTTTTACAAGATAAGGCCTTCCACCAAGAAAACCGTTATCTCTGACTGATGAAAGCTCAAGTGAGCTTGAAAACCGGAAAAGACACCGAAGCGATCGCTAAGGCGCTGAAAGAAGAGGCAAAGGCTGGATTGCCAAAGGTAGATGTCAAAGTATGGCCAGCTGGAGAAAAATTGAAAATTGAACTGGAAGCTGAGGATCTGACCAGTTTACGGGCTGCTCTAAATTCTTTTCTGGGTTGGGCATATTGTGCTCAGGAAGTGATGGCGAATGAGTGAGATTACGCCTGAAAACGTTCAGGAGAAGTTAAATCTCTTCCAGCAAATGCAACAACAAGTTCAAGCTTTTTCACAACAAGCTTCACAAATTGACATGTCTATCAGGGAGACTGAAAGAACTGTCGAGGAAATCAAGGATGCTGGAAAGGACACCGTTCTTTACCGTGCGATAGGATCCATCATGAAAAAAGTGGAAGATATTGACAAATTGAGAAAAGAACTTGAAGAAGAAAAAGAGACCATGGAAATCAGAAATAAAAGTCTCAAGAACCAGATTGAGAAAATCAATGTAGAACTTGTAGAAATGCAGAAGAAATTGACTCCCGTAGTCCAAAGTGTTCAGGAAACGAGTGGGCAAAATGCTCCTGAATGAAAAAATCAAAAAATCGCTTGAAGATGATTTACTGTTATTAGTACACCATCATGCCGATGTAGATTCCGTAGCCTCGGCTATCGCTTTGAAGACTATATTCAGTGATGCGACGATCTGTGCGTCAGATGGAATAAGTGTTTCGGGCCAGAATATTGCTAAAATTACATACGATGATATACTACTCAAACCTCCTGCAGAATGGGATGGAACTGTAATCGCTCTGGATAGTCCCAATCCAGAGCATTGTGGGCCAGTTCCCAAAGCGAAACAGGTTGTTGTCATTGATCATCATAGCAGAATCACAGGATGGCCAAAAGGCACGGAAATTATCCACCAACCCCAAAAAACAAGCACGGCTGAGATAATATTCCTCTTGATAAAGGAAATGGGACTGGAAATCAGCAAAACCTGTGCTACGGTACTGCTTTCTGCAATTTATACTGATACTGGACAATTCAGGCATGCGAACAATGAGACCTTCAATGTTGCAAGTGAATTGTGCAATGCAGGAGCCGATCCACAAGAGATTATCAGCATCCTGGATCGAGAACGCCCGCTAGCCCAGAAAACCATGTTCCTCAAGGCTGCGCAAAGAATGAAATGGCTACAAGAGGGGAAATGGATAATTGCGACTAGCCTTGTAGGCTCATTTGAATCCGGATCTGCGAGATTGTTAATTGTTCTGGGAGCTGACGTGGCGATAGTTGCCTCTGGAAACAAAAAAGGAGAGATGAGATTATCTACCAGAGCATCAAACCGTATCGTCTCGGAGGGGTTTAACCTTACCACTGTCCTAGAATCAGTAAAGGATATGAATGGTGGCTCAGCCGGAGGGCATCCCGGTGCTGCGGGGTACAATGGAAAGGGAGATGCTGAGGCGATAACGGAGATTACAAAACAAAAATGTATCTCATCAATAAGGGAACTGCCTTAACGATAGGGTTGTATGGCTATTTGTGAAATATAGGGCAATATTCAAAATTTATGGATTGATAATTGCCAATATGCTGCTCATCATGGGCGGGCAGTTGGGATACCTGTACATCGTAGGCCCCATTTCAATGGAAGACGGAAGGCCAATGACACTTCCTGAGATTCCATTCTTAGGGCTTCTTGTAATAATCTTGATAATCGCGGGTTCTCTAATTATCGCTGCAATACTACAGAAGATGCCAGCCCCAATAAGATATATCTCAATCAATAACCGGCCCTATGCTCGAGAAATTAGAGACGAGACTGATGATTCCGAATCCTCCATCTACAGACCAAACTACCCAGGGCAGTTCAGTAGAAAAACTGGGAAGGTCCACTATGACAAAGCCGACCTAGAGGGAAATCTAGATTGGAAAGGGGATGAATCAATACCCGAAAAATTAGAGCTAAAGCTAGGCTCTTTCGAGAAAAGGGAATTGCAACTACCGAAATCCGGATTATTATTTTTTGGATTTCTAATGTCATTGGCACTGGGAATCGTGGCCCTCGGGGAAAGAGGACCATTCATCTATCTATTTCCTGTAGCCTTTATTGTAGCCTTCTCATTTCCCGGGCTAATCTGGGTGAGTTACATCTATTCCAGAACCATAACTTCACCTGAACCTCAGAGACTAGTCTTGATTGCGCTAGCATGGGGAATGTTCTCAACCTTACCGGCCAGCCTCTTGAATGATATGGGAGCACGAATTATAGATGTGGATCCGAATGCTCTTCTAGGAAATGGGACCTTTGGAAGGCCTGAATTAATACTGGTTTCCTTGGTAGCACCCCTGGTCGAAGAATTACTGAAGCCCATAGGACTGATCTTTGTCATGAAACGATTGAAAACCCCGTACGAAGGAGTACTGTACGGCGTAGCTTGTGGAATGGGATTCGCAATGATTGAAAACTTACTTTATGAACTGTTCATATTAATCTGGTACGGATCCGATGCATGGACTATCAATGCTTTTGCAAGAGGCATTGGATCCACGGTCCTGCATGCAGTCGGTCCTGCGGCCATAGGATATGGAATTGCATTATCTAATCAAATGGAAAAACCGTTGACTAAATATGCGCCTATCGCCTACATTTTTGGTGTTGTGATGCATGGATTGTGGAATGGTATAGCGACCATGCCCTTCATGCTGGAAGGAAAAACATGGGAATATGTTTCCTATGCCCTTCTCTCACTGATGGTGATTCTTTGTCTATTCTTCATAGTTAAAATTCTGGAATATGGAAAAGAATATACTAATATGGAATTAGAGACCCAGAAATTCGAGGAAGCATTAGAAGAAGCAACAAATAGCGGTCACTAAATACAACTGATACCGTCCTTAGCTCAGACTGGCCAGAGCGGCCGGCTGTAGGGGTCTTTCCCTTTTTCCCGTGAGTACGGGAGGCCGCAGTCACCGGCAGGTCCCCGGTTCAAATCCGGGAGGACGGACCATTTTTCTATGAATAGATTATTCTGTCTTGCCTGGCATGTAGAGCTTGACGAGGATTGCTGTCATCAAGGCTATACCTGCAGATACCATTGCTGATGCCACCATCCCATCCATGAAAGCTAGGCGCGCGTTCGCAATCAGCTCCATGTTACCCATTTCGAGTCCGATTTGTATAGCGGCAGGAAATGACTCTGTTAAAACTGCGGATTGTGCCTCCAAACCTTCAGGGACAACCAGATTCCTCTGATAGTACTCATTCAACACACTGCCCCCTATAGCTATTCCAAGAGCACCACCAACTTCTCTGCTGGCATCATTGGTTGCACTTCCGACCCCTGCCTTGTCCTCTGGAATAGATTCCATGACCAGAGTCGTGGAGGGGGCCATGGTCAGGCCCATTCCAAGACCAAGCAGGAAGAACGTCAATGCAATTCTCACATAGTCAGTATCAATCTCAACCGTGGTGAATAGCAGCATTCCTGCTGTGATTAAAGTCAAACCGGTCGCAACAACGTTGTTACTGCCGAATTTAGCTACGAACTTGTCGCTGTTCGCTGCTGCGGGCATCAAACCGAGAGGAAGAGGGAGGAACCGGATAGCTGCCTCCAAGGCAGTGTGTCCCCGAACAAGCTGAAAATGTAGCATCTGAGTGAACATAAACGAGAACATTACGAAGAAGGCAAGCGAAATCGCGACCAGTCCC
>DQOP01000104.1 GCA_015658585.1 Candidatus Poseidoniales archaeon
ACACCGGCGGTGTGCAAGGCGACATCGAAAAAGCTGTGATGAATGAGGAAAAGATAGGATTCAAAGACTTCATTATCGAGGATATGCCAGAGCTGACTTCTCTGGGAATGTATAGACCACTTTACCAGAATATCAATGAACTTGAATGGGAGTTTGATGAGAATAGAAATCCCGTATTCAATTTCTGGCTATACAAGGGTACATATGCAACATCGTTCCTTAGAGAAATAATGAAATGTGAGGACATGAGGGCCTACTGATGACCAACGACACCTCTCCCAAATGCATAATTTTTGATTGTGATGGGACGCTGGTTGACAGCGAAGAGGTAACGAATCAGATAATCGCAGAGATGGCTGGTGAATTGGGAGTCAAAATGACGGGAGAGGAGGCCACTGCGACTTTTGGTGGCAAGACCCTGGACGCTGTGCTCTATAAGATGAGAGAATTGTCAGGCAAGGAAATTCCGGATGATTGGTTACCAAGGTTGATCAAAAGGGTCAGTGAGACCTGGAAGACTGAATTGAATCCGATCAATGGCGTAAGAGAGTTACTTGAGAGGCTGGAGATCCCCATCTGTGTAGCTTCCAATGGTGAGCCCATACACATCAACCAATCACTCCGAATGACCGGGCTACACGACTTCTTCGACGGGAACATATTCAGTGCTTCCGACATAGGCGTTCCAAAACCAGCTCCAGATCTGTTTCTATACGCTGCTGAAAAGATGGGCTTCGAACCCGAACAATGTGTTGTTGTTGAGGACAGTATACCTGGTGTTATGGCTGCAAACCGTGCAAAAATCAAGGTCTATGGATTGGTAAAATTATGTTCCGCTGAAGAATTAAAAAATGCCGGTGCAATACCTTTTACAAACATGCAGGAACTATCTGGTTTATTGGGAATCTAAAATGAACTTAATGGACAAAATGGTGGTGGTAATGGTTGCTGGAGTCCTAATTGGGGTTGGAATAAACCAATACATGTACGATAAGGACCTAGATGGGGTGCCGAATGACAAGGATGACTTCCCAAGTGATCCGGATGAATGGAAAGACACGGATAAGGATGGCATCGGAGATAATCGTGACGAGGACGACGATGGGGATGGGTACAATGACACTGAGGACCTATTTCCTAAAAATTCAAACGAATATGCTGACAATGATCTGGATGGAATCGGCAATAATGAAGACTTGGATGATGACAATGACGGGTATGATGATTCAGAAGATGTTGACCCGTTGAATGATATTGCCCTGAGGTTTGTATTTGAATGGGTTGAATTGACTGATAAGCAGAACAACAAGGCGAACGCCCCGTTGGTATTCTATCTCTATCAGGGTTCTGAACAACTCCATCGTTTTGATAACAACAACAAACCCTGGTCTGTTCCGTGGCAGGAAAAATTTGACCTGAATGCGGATTTCGAACTGAATGTACCTGACAACCAGACCGAACATCAATTTACGGTGATAGCTATGTTTTACAAATTCAGGAATCCTGAAGAGTTAGACATCAGTTCCTCCAACGATAGCTATCGGGCAACTATAACCTACAATCTGAGCACAGATTCCTGGGAACAAGGGAGAAACGGGACCCTGGATGGCGAAATTGATGGATCAAACGAAAATAATGACGCCAGATTATACGTTAGTATTGAAAGCTACAACTTTGGGTACTTGAAATCATATTCCTGGAGATTCAACGCTGTGGACTTTCAACTCACTCATAACTTCGACCCTGCAAGATATTCCTTTTACTCAAATCAGCCACACACTGTCAAGGAATACAAGGATTATATCAATTTCGTGACCATAGATGAAGAAGCAATTGTAGAGATCGGACTAAAACTGAGGGCTGCTGCCGAAGAAAAAGGATTTGACAACTTGAACGAAGTGAACTTCATCATGAGTTTCGTACAATCTCTCAAATATGCTGAGGACAACGTAACCGCAGGATATGGTGAATATCCGCGGTATCCAATCGAGACACTGATTGATCAGGTGGGGGACTGCGAGGATAGCTCGGCTCTCTTGATCTCTCTGTTGGAACCGTTGGGATACAAAGCGGCTTTGATTCTCATACCTGATGCATGGGATGGTTACGGGCATGCCGCGGTTGGAATCAATCTGACAGGAGCCTCAGGATTGTACTACATTCTAAACGAAGGGGAAGAGAATGAGATAGGGTACTACTATGCCGAGACGACAGCCCAGGGATGGAAACTGGGGGAGATGCCGGATCTAGATTCAAATAAGGCATATGTATATGAGGCCTGAAATGGACATAAATAAAGAGGAATTTCCTGTAAAAGTGGATGATGAAATATATGGTCCAATAGCCGTGGAAAGATTGGTTGCTGACGTTAAAAGTAGGAAACTGACAAACGAGGCCAGATTCTGGGACGGGGAGGAATGGGTGCCGGTCTCTATTCTTTTAGAAAAAGAGGACCCAACTGTATGGGATGAGGATATTGGTTCGATACCACAAGGTGGCCCCCCATTACCTACAACATCGGCATGGGAAGACGTGAACCGAAAGGGTAGATGGGTGATGATCTATGGTGACCATCTGGTCATAGAAGGGGGGACTGTCAACACCAAGGATGTAGGTCGAATAATAGTGGGTGAGCCTCTAAGTGGAGGAATACCTATCCGAAAATTGGTCAATGTCAGTTTCAAGGATTCGAATATGGGAGTGGTGATAAAGGCCAGCAGTTTCCACAAAATGTATGAGACTTATTCGCTGGAATGTTGTCTTTCCAAGGATGATAGTACTAAATTCATGAAGGAACTGAAACAGGCCAACGTAAGAATTGTCAGTAAGTGAGAATTTGCAGGACTGGACTATAAATGAGACTGTAGTTTTTCCAGTATCTGAGGTTTTGGCAGTGCACCGACTAAACGATCTACCAATTGACC
>DQOP01000072.1 GCA_015658585.1 Candidatus Poseidoniales archaeon
CGTTCTGCACGAAGTCAGATAATTGTTGACACCATCGAACGCAGCTTGGAAAAGATGATGTTCGTTGAGTCCAATTTAGGCAAGGAAATGGAACCTCAGGATCTTTTTCAAGTGAGGAGAGAAGCAGTAGCAGCAGTTGCTGAGTTGAAGTATGCCGTTTCTGTATTAACCGGGAAGTTAGAGATTTAATGGCTTCACGGGTAGTGCTCGCACTGGATGAGACGGATCCAGTTAGGGCTCGCAGAATCGCTGAGGAGGTCGCACCTTTTGTGGCTGCGATTAAGATAAATTATCCGTTAGTCCTGTCTTCAGGCTTAGGCATTGTTACAGAGATTTCAAAGTTAGCTAAAGTAATTTGTGATTTCAAAGTTGCAGATATTCCGAATACAAATCGTCTTATTGCCGAATCAGTTTTTGGGGCCGGAGCACAGGGAATAATTGCCCATGCTTTTCCGGGTCCTGAATCCCTTAAAGCCATAAGAGAGGTAGATGGTTCCAAGGATTTGTTTGTAGTGATTACGATGTCACACCCACGAGGCGGGGACTTCTTCGATATTGAGGCCTTTTGTTCTCTAGCTCTCGAAGTTGGCGCCACTGGTGTTATAGCTCCTGCTACCAGACCAGAAGATATCTCACGAATCAGGGATCTGATTGGTAATCTGAAAATAATGTCACCAGGAGTAGGTGCTCAAGGTGGAAATTCCAAAGAGGCATTAAAAGCTGGAGCCGATTTTATCATAGTTGGGCGCGGGATTTATCTTTCCGATAACCCTGCGGAAGCAGCTGAACAATATAGTCGTGACTTAGAGATAGATGATTAAGCTAAATGCTTTTTTCAAATCTTTTGGCCCTAAGAAGGTTCTGCGCAGCTTAGACCTTGAAGTGAAAGATGGTGAAATAGTAACTTTGGTGGGCAACAATGGAAGTGGGAAAACTACCCTGCTACGTTCCATCAATACATTGGATAAGCCTGATGATTATGACGTAGCGGAGATCGATGGTTATGACCTGAGGAGCTTTCCTGAAGAAATACGTTCCCGTATTGGATATCTTCCTCATAATCCAGCATTTTATCCTGAATTGACTGGTTTTGAGAATCTGCGTTTCTGGCTAGAACTGAATTCAATAAGGGACGCTGAATCAAGAGCTAGAGGATTTTTGGCTAAAGTGGGTCTGATATCCTTTGGCGATGACCTATCTGGAAATTATTCTAGAGGGATGGTCCAGAGGTTAGGTTTTGCCATGGCTATTTCCCATACACCGACTACATTGCTACTGGATGAGCCATTTACAGGTTTAGATTCGGATGGGATTGCAATAATTGAGAAGTTGTTAACCAAGCTCAGGGATGAAAATTGTAGCATTCTCCTGGTTTCGCATGAGAGTCCGTCTTATTCTGATCGGACCGTGGAACTGGATAGGGGTGGAATTTCATGAACCCAATCCAGGTTCTTATCAGAAAGGAGTTGAAGGTAGAGTTCCGTTCCCTTCAAGGGCTGGTAGCGTCTGCTATGTTGTCATTCATGATTCTGATGTCGCTTAGATTTTCAGTCATAGACAGTATAATTCTCCAGAACTCTGGCATATTGTGGGCTTCCATTTTATTGACGGGATTGGGTCTTGTAACCCATATATCAACACGAGAGTCTGAAAGAGGAACGGTAGACCTGTTGAAATTAGCCCCAATTACCCGATACCAATTATTTCTGGGACGGATGGTTGGTTCATTGGTTCTGCTTTGGATTCTTAGCACCATCATTCTTGTTATTTATGTTATTTTGTTTGGAAATCCTTTTGCAGAGAATCTACTTCTAGCTTATTTGATTGTTCTGATTGGTTGTACCGGCCTTTCTGCAGTAGGGACATTGGCAGCCAGTTCGGCTACTCCTTTGCATGGAGGGTGGATGATTACTTCCCTTTTTGCGATTCCGATTCTGCTCTTTACAGTGATTGAAGCTGCAATAAGATCCACGGATTCGCTAATCTCAGGTTCCTCTGACTTTGAGTTAGCGTTCATGCTTCTGATCATGTACAATGTGGCGTTTGTGACAGGTGGCGCATGGTTGAGTGAGATTTCAGATTAGATTCTTTTCAGGCTTAGCGATGCAGAATTGATGCAGTAGCGCATACCTGTGGGTTGAGGCCCATCATCAAACAAATGCCCCAAATGAGATTCGCATCTGGAGCAGACAACCTCAGTTCGTTTCATTCCAAAGGAAATATCCTCTTTTTCAGCAATATTTTCATCGTTGGCCTTCTTGAAGAAGCTGGGCCAGCCAGTTCCCGAGTCAAATTTATGTTCTGACTTGAACAAAAGTTCATTACAGCATATACAGTGGTAATCCCCTTTATCGTGACAGTCCCAGTACTGATTGTCAAATGGAGGTTCTGTGACGCTGCAACGGCACACTGCATATTGCCCGGGAGTCAAGTCGTTTTTCCATTCTTCTTCTGATTTTTCCACTTTCATATTATTCCAGCAGACTTTCCACCTTTCTCAAAACCATTCAATGCAATATCTAGGTCTTCTTTGTTCAAGCCAGCGCTCATCATTACTCGAATTCTGCATTTATCACGTGCGACCATTGGAAAGACAATAGGCAGTGCGAATACATTGTGATCCAGGAGTTCGGCGCTCAATGTCTTGGCACGGTGAGATTCACCACACATTACCGGTATAATTGGTGTTTCTGAGACCCCAGTGTCAAATCCCAGTGCTTGAATTTCCTTACGGAAATAGTTAGTGTTGCTCCATAGACTCTCAACGTGTTGAGGTTCAGATTCCAATACTTCTATGGAAGCCATACAAGCTGCGATAGTTGCCGGCGGTGCTGAACCAGATAGCAACATTGTTCGTGATTTATTGAATGCATAGTCCACCATGTGTTTTTCCCCAGCAACCAGTCCTCCCACGACACCAAATGCCTTTGAAAAAGATCCAGATTCCATATCAACTTCATCTTCGACTCCGAAGTGTGAGCCAATTCCTCTTCCACCAGCCAGAACACCCTCTCCGTGACAGTCATCAATGTATGTCATTGCCCCATATTCTCTGGCCAATTTGGTTATCTCATCCAGAGGTGCTATATCTCCATCCATAGAGAAAACACCATCACTGATAACCAGTGTTTTTTCACATTTCTTGGTCATCGTCCTTAATTGGTCTTCAAGACCACCCATATCATTATGTGGATATATGGTCCGGTTTTCCTTTTTAACTCCCGATAGTCTAACTCCATCTATTATAGATCCATGATTTAGTTGATCAGAGATTATAGCATCTTCCTTTCCAGCTAATTGAGGAATTAGTCCCGAGTTTACTGCAAAACCGGTTTGATAGTATAACGCAGCTTCCCGGTTCTTGAAACGGGCTATAGTTTCCTCTAATTGGTTATGAATGTCCATATTGCCTGCAATAGGGCGCACACTACCACTTCCAGCTCCATGGGTGTCCACAGCATTCTTTGAAGCTTGTTTGACTTTTGGATGAGTACTGAGATTCAGATAGTTGTTTGCACAGAGCATTATTTTTTCGGTGCCATTGATAATGCATCTGGCTGAGGAAGCTCCTGTGATTACTGGTGGTTTCCAATCAAATCCATTCTTAACCAAGTCATTGTATTCTTTTTTCATCCAGTCCGTTGGCGTGGTCATGTTATCCTAGTTTCCTCTTCAGATTTTCTAGCATGTCATCACTCATTTTCTCAAGATCATAACTTGGCTTCCAACCCCATTCCTTGCTTGCTGCGGAATCGTCAATCGAATCAGGCCATGAGTCTGCAATAGCTTGTCTAGAATCAGGATTGAATGTGCATTCAAAGTCCGGCATTCTTGTAGCTATGCAGTCAGCCAGTTCTTGAGCTGAGAAACTTACTCCTGCAAAGTTGAAATCGGAGTGATGTTTGAGGTTCTCCAGAGGAGCGTCCATTAGGTCCAGAGTCCCCTTTATTGCGTCAGGCATATACATCATAGGCAGTTTAGTGTCAGCCCTAACAAAGCATTCGTACTTGTTATTCAGCACAGCTTTA